>JAFLEG010000166.1 GCA_017302195.1 Verrucomicrobiota bacterium | reverse complement strand
CAGGATCACAGCCCAGCCGTCAGCGGACTCCTGAAGGCAAATGTAGTGCAGACCCGCACCTCAATAACCCCGCTTTTGCGGGACTTCCAAACCTTCCCTATCCCCAGTTGCGAAAGTCGGGCTAGCCCGGTCACCTCTTCGTCGTCAGCGCGAACGCTTCGGCCACGGCAGCCTCCAGCCCGGCAATCTCATGGTCGGAGAGCATGGCGTATTCCGGGAGCTGCCGTTTGCCCTTGGAGAGCGTGCCCTGGTTCTGGAGGCAGAGGCGGACAAACAGGTCGGCGTGACGGTTGGGCAGGTCCACCACGTCACGCATGAGTTTCCGGGCGGTGTCGTACTGCCGGAGAAACAGGATCTCGGTCAGGGTGCATCCCCCCGCTTGAGTGCGAACTCGAGGTGCTCGAAATCGCTCTCACGCGGCCAGTAGCTGCGAGGACTGACGGAGGATTCGACGTGGTGGGGCAGGCAGAGGAGGCCATGCCGTCGTTGGAGCCGGAGGTAGCCGGCCGGGTGTCGTCTGCTGCGATGGAGACGGATGGCATTGTCAAAATCCAAATTGATTACCCGGACACCAAGATGATTACCAAGGGCCATCTCGAGAGTAAAACGCTTACAAGCCAATCCCGCTGCGACATCCTTCAACCCCGATGAGCGAGTTCGCCTTCCTTCGGACCGACTGGCCGGCCCTGCACGAGGCCGCCACTCAGGCGGAGTCGCTGGTCCATGCGGATGCGCGGGCGGCCTGCTTCTACACCCGGCGCAGCCTGGAGCTGGCGGTCCACTGGCTCTATCGCAGCGAGGCGACACTCAGGCTGACCTACCAGGAGCTCCTCCAAGCTTTCCGGAGTCTGAGCCTTTCGCGGAGAATGGGGAAGGGCCACCATCCGACAATCGGCTTGTGGCACAGGGAGCGTGAGCCGAAGCTCCTGAAATTCAGAAGATGCCCGGTGAACTGAAAGAGCTTGAGTTCCTGCTCGATGACGAAATCGGTGGCCGCCCGCTGACGCCGGGGACAGTGGACCTGCCGACGCTGCGCGGTTTCCTCGAAGAAGTGGAGAAGCTCATCAAGGGTGACGTGGCCGGCGCGAGCCTCGGTGATTCCCGGGTGCGGCTTGAAGAAGGGTCGGTGAAGCTGGTGGCCTTGGTGGCGCACCTGTTGGCGGAGGACGTGCGCAGCGATCTCGCGAGGCTTGAGGAAACGGGAGATTTGGATGCCATTCAGCCTCGACGAGCCGAGGTAATCGAGCAGTGGCAGGCGCGAACACGGCGTTTCCCCAGCCGCGCCTACTCCATTCAGACCGGCTTCGGGCACCGTCCGTTGAGAGTTTCCAGCTCGAGCCAGTTTCAGCATGGCAATGAGAACGACTGGGTGGGTGTGGAGAAGTATCTGACCGGCAAGGTGGTGAACGCCGGAGGCAAGCAGGATCCCAACGTGCATCTGGTGCTGGCCGACACCGGCGGGACGATCCGCATCAGTGCGACGGAGCAGCAACTGGGGGCGGAGAAGGAGAACCAGCTTTACAAGGACGTGACGCTGCGGGTGCAGGCGGAGCAGCATGTGCGGACCAAGGCGCTGCGCGAGGTTCGGTTGATTCAGTTTCTGGCGCAGGCGAGCGAGGCAGACGAGCGCGCGCTGGCCCACCTGTGGCAACGGGGCCGCGAAGCATGGCGCGACGTGGCTTCGCCCGCGCGTTGGGTGGAGTCACTCCGGGGAAACAAATGACGCCATGCTGCAGGTTTCCCTCGACACCAGCTTCCTGATCACGTTCGCCGATCCGGGGCGGACACATCACGCGGTGGCGGTGGACTACTTCCGGCATTGCCTCGCACAACGAATCCCCATGTGGCTCTCCGCGGTGGCCGCCTGCGAGTTCGAGGTGCGACAACCGGTCAGCGACCTGCCGCTCCAGAATTTCCGCATCCAGCCCTACAATCTGCCACATGCCATTCGGGCTGCGGCATTGTTCCGCGGCATTCGGGACGATCAGGCACCCGCTGCTGAGGACCGCCGACCGATCATCATCAACGACTTGAAGATCCTGGCGCAGTCCGAGGAGGAAGGCATTCCGGTCATCCTTACCGAAGACCGCAACACGCTGTTCCGGCTGACCGAGCGACTTCGCCAGCGCGGAGGGGTCAAGGTTCGTGTGCTGTTGCTGAGTGAAGGATTTACTCCCGGCCGCATTGAGGTGCCGGCTCAGGATGAGTTCCGACTTCCTCCAAACTCCAGGTAGGCCATGGCCCAGTTCGATTTTCTCCGCGATGAGTGGCCCGACCTGAACGACGCGGCAGGCCAGGCGGAGGCGTACGCAAGACCCGATGCGAGGACCGCGTGTGTCTATGCACGGCGCAGCCTGGAGCTGGTGGTCCACTGGCTGTACAAGCACGACTCGTCCATCCAACTGCCCTATCAGGACTCTCTGAGCGCGCTCATCCGCGAACCGACCTTCCGCGCTGCGGTCGGATCCGTCGTGTTCGCGAAGGCCAAGCTCATCAAAAACCTCGCGAATCTGGCGGTTCACAGCCATAAGAGGATTGTGGAGTCGGATGCCCTGGTGGCGGTGCGCGAGCTGTTCCATGTCGGCTATCGGCTGGCACACACCTACGCGCGCGGGGCGAAGCCGTCGCCGGGGTTGACCTTTGACGCCAATGCTCTGCCAACAGCCGCGTTGCCGAAGCAGACCCTTGAATAGCTTCAACGACTGGAGACGGAGCTGCGCCAACGCGACGAGAAGCTCGCCGCCCTGCTGGCGGATCAGATGACGCTGGATGAGGAGTTGAGGCGGCTGCGCGCCGAAGTGGCCGAGGTTAAAAATGCCAATGCGGCGCAAGCCGACACGCACGACTACTCCGAGGCGGAGACGCGGGAATACTTCATTGATCTGCTGCTCAAGGAAGCCGGCTGGCCGCTCGACCAAGCCCGCGACTGGGAGTTTGAAGTCGCCGGGATGCCCAACACGCAGGAGAAGGGCTTCGTGGACTACGTGCTCTGGGGCGAGGACGGCCTGCCGCTCGCCCTGGTGGAGGCCAAGCGCACGAAGCGCGACCCGCTCCGGGCCGCAGGGGCCTGCATGGTCCGGCTCGGATGTCCTGCGGCTCAACGGAAGAAGCTGCGGGCGCGCTCGAAGAAGCTGGCGGACTGCGGATGCACGTCGTTGTTGCAGAGGCGTGCGAAGGCCTCCAGTTGGGCACGCTGATCGGCGTTCAGGCGGGTGGGGACCTCGATGATCACCCGGACCATCAGGTCGCCCACGCCCCGTCCCTGCACGTTTTTGACGCCCCGTCCCTTGAGCCGGAAGAGCGTTCCGTGCTGGGTGCCGGCCGGCACGCGGATGTGCGCCTTGCCCTCCAGGGTGGGCACCTCGATGTCGGCGCCCAGCGCCGCCTGGGTGAACGCGATGGGAACCTCGCAGACCAGGTCGTCCCCATCCCGCTTGAAGATGTCGTGCTCGGCGACGTGCAGGACCACATAGAGATCTCCGGACGGCCCGCCGCGCTGTCCGGAGCCGCCATTGCCGGTGGAACGCAGCCGGGTGCCGTGATCCACCCCGGCCGGGATGCGCAGGGAGATGGTCGAGGCCTGGTCCACGCGGCCCTGGCCCCGGCAATTGCGGCAGGGTTTCTCAATCACCTCGCCGCCGCCCTGGCAGCGGGGGCAGGTCTGGCGCATGCGCAGAAAACCCTGCGAAACCACGACCTGGCCGCGTCCGGCACATTGCAGGCACCGGATGCGCTTGGACCCCTTCTCGGCGCCGCTGCCCTGGCAGGTGGGGCAGGCCGCCGGCTTGGTGAGGGTGATCTCGCGTTCGATCCCGCGCACCGCCTCCTCCAGCGTGATCTCCAGATCGTACCGCAGGTCGTCGCCGCGGGCGGGTCCATTGGGATCCCCGCCGCCGTCACCGCCGAAGAAGTGGCTGAAGATGCTGCCGAGGTCCGAACCGCCAAAGGCCTCCCGGAAGATGTCGGAGGCGTCGTGGAATCCACCGGCGCCACCGCCGGCGCGGCGGTCGAAGGCGGCGTGGCCGTGGCGGTCGTAGGCGGCGCGCTTGTCGGCATCGCTCAGGACTTCATAGGCCTCCCCCAGTTCCTTGAAACGCTCCTCGGCCGCGGGGTCGCCCTGGTTCTTGTCGGGGTGATACTTGATCGCCAGCTTGCGGTAGGACTTCTTGATCTCCTCCCCGCTGGCGGTCCGGGTGGTCTCCAGGACCTCGTAGTAGCAGCGGCGTTCGCGGACGGTGGACATGGCGTGGATGCGCGGGGTGTCGGCGGTTACTCGGCCGGCGTGGCAACCACCACGCTGGCGGGGCGCAGCAGGCGGTCACCGAAGCGGTAGCCGCGGCGGACCTGCTGGGCGACATGCCCCTCGGGATGCTCCCGGGTCGGGCAGGTGGAGACCGCCTCATGCAGGGAAGGGTCAAACGGCTGCCCCACGGCCTCCAGCGGGGTTACGCCGACATCCCCGAGCAGTGTGCGCAACTGCCCGTGGATCATGGCGACACCCGTCCGAAGGGAATCCAGGCTGGTGGTGGGCTGGGTCGCCGCGGCCATGGCCATGTCGAAGTTGTCGAGGACCGGGAGGAGGCGTCCCACCACGGACTCGACGCCGTTGCGCCGCGCTTCGTCCCGCTCCCGCGCCGCCCGCTTCTTGAAGTTGTCGAAGTCGGCGGCGAGCCGGAGCAGGTTTTCCTGGCGTGCCGCCAGCTCGGTTGTGAGGCGCGCGGTTTCGTCGGCAGGCGCGTCGGCGGTGGGTGGGGTCTCGGTCGGCGTCGTCGTGGGCTCGGAACTCATGTCGGATGCAGTCTTTCGGTCCTGAACAGGCCGGCCAAGCTAACGTCCGGCGGCCTTGGCGGCAATACCGGGGGTGAAATCGGAGTGCGCCCCGGTGCCTCCGGTGGTTGTCGAAGGCAGGGGGTGTGCTTCGTGTCCGTTGTGTCCGGCTCTCGCACCTCGGATGCCCCAAGCCGGCAATGCCACCGACAACCACCGGAGTCACCAAATGCGTCCCCGGGAGGGGCAAGGCTCAAGGCGCCCAGTGGGGCGGTTTTTCCTGGAGGGTGCGCAGGCGGTCCTGGTCTCCATCCGCGCCCTCCAGGTGCTGCGCGAGCTGTTCGAGGCGTTTCTGGAGGCGGGTCAGACGGCGATCCTGTTCGATCACCACGGCGTTCAACTGGTCGCAGAGCCGTTCCAGGTGGGCGACCGAGGCTTCCAGGTGGTCGAGGCGGTCCGGGGCCGGGTTGGGAGAAGGAGGATTCACAGTTCGTCCTGACGGTCTGCGAAGAAAAGCTGCCAGGCGCGGTCGTAGTCGGATTCCGGCACATGCACGTGCATCTCGCGGTCGAGGTCACCGTCCTCCGGCAGGGACGGATCCACGGCGACGGTGGTGGCCGGAATGCCGTGCTTTTCGAGCCACGTCACCAGCAGCTCCGTCTTGATCAGCGGACCTGTGAAGAAATGCCGCACCCCGCGACGGTGGTGGGAAGCGGCTGCGCCGGCAAGAAAGGGCGGAGGCATCCCTACGTTCCAAAGGGATTCTTCGCGCCGCGTTTTCCCGACGTCGCACGGGCGCGGCGTTCCTCCGGCGAGAAGGGATTCGGGGGCGGGCGGGCGGATCCGGCCGGGGGGCGATTCTGGCGGGGCCGGGAGAGGATTCCCCAGCCGAGCCAGAGCCATCCGGCGGGCAGGTGCAGGACCCACAGGAGCACCAGTCCCGGGGCGCGGATCCACAGCGTCGCATAGGCCACCAGCGCCAGTCCGGGGATGAGGCTGGCGGGCAGCAGTGCGGCGAGGGCGATCCGGAGGGCACCCCCGGGAGGCAGATCCCGGGCCCACAGCCATCCCCAACACCAGGCGGGAAGGCAGTAGAGCGCGGCCAGGACCCACCACGTCAGCGGCAGCAGCAGCATCGCGGCGGTGGCGAGGGCGGCGCGGAGCGGCAGGCGCCAGGCGCCCCAGATGGCGGGCGCGGAGGCCTGGTCGAGCGGGAGATCAAGGTCCGGCGGATAGGGCACCGCGAGGGAGCCGAGCAGCCCCCGGAGCAGGATCTCGTCACGGCGCAGTTCCACCTGAAGGTCTCCATTGAGGCCCAGCTCGCCCGACCCTCCGGCGTCGCACACCAGGGCGAGCTGGGGGCTGGAGGCGAGCAGTTTTGGCCCGGGCCCGGGCCAGTGCAGGATACCGGCATGAATGCCGGCTTCCGACTCCGGCAGCGCCGGCAGGGCCGCCTGGACCACCGGAGGCACCAGGCGGCCGTAGGTCCACGCCAGCAGCAGTCCAAACCACGCCGCCAGCAGGATCTGGAAAAGGATCAGCCTCGGGAACGAGGCATCGGCGAATCTCGCGAGGCCGGGTCCGGTCAGCGGCTGCCACGCTCCCAATCCATCCCCCAGGCGCGCCCACAGACCGGAGAGCCGCGCGAGAGGCGTCTTGATTTCGGGATCTGGCATTCAGCCTCCCCTTCGGCCACGCCTGCAGCCGGGACCGGCTTCAAGCAGCCTTGGGCGCCGGGGCGGGTGCCTGACCCGGCTGAGGCACCACGATCAGCGGCACCGGGAAGCGCACCTTCATCACGTCGTCCACCAGCACCTCGACGTGATACACGCCGCCCACCGGGAACTCCAGGTTGGGGAATACGCTGACCAGGGTGGCGGTCTGGGTGGGATCGGGCAGCGCGAACTTCGACGCGCTCTTGCGGAGCACCTGCTGCCCGTCGGGACCCACCAGACGCACCTGCTCCGTGAACTGTCCGATTCCGGCGCACCAGCGGTTGATGACGCAGACCTTGGGGGCCGCGATGGGCACCTGGGGAACACGGATCACGCCGAGCACTCCGATCAGGATGAGGTTGCCGGAGGCCTCCGGACGGACGTCTTCACACAGCAGCGAACATTGCAGGTCAGGCAGAATGCGATTCGGAGTCATGCAGGGGGCGGAAGGTTCCAGCCGCCGCGGGCAGGGTCAAAGGATTTCCCGGCCAAGGCTCAGACCGCGGACTGCTCGGCGGCGCGTGCGGTGTTGGCCAGGAGCATGGCGATGGTCATGGGACCCACGCCGCCGGGATTGGGGGTCAGGTGTCCGGCGACGGCCGACACCTCCTCGAAGGCCACGTCGCCCACCAGTCGGCTGCCGCCCCGGGCCGCCGGGTCGGCGATGCGGTTGACGCCGACATCCACCACCACCGCGCCCGGCCGGACCATGGAGCCGCGGACAAACTCCGGGACCCCCATGGCCGCGATCAGGATGTCCGCCCGCCGGCAATGCGCCGCGACATCCCGGGTGCCGCTGTGGCAGAGGGTCACGGTGCAGTTGGCGTGGCATGATTTCTGGACCAGGAGGGAGGCCATGGGCTTCCCGACAATGTTGCCGCGGCCCAGGACCACCACCTCGGCTCCCTCCAGGGGCACGCCGGTCCGGACCAGGAGTTCCTGGATTCCGGCCGGGGTGCAGGGGGCGAATCCGGACGGATCACCCAGGGACAACTTGCCCACGTTGACCGGATGGAAGCCGTCCACATCCTTGGCGGGCGAGACGGCGGCATACACCCGCGGCGCGTGCATGGCGGTGGGCAGCGGGGCCTGGATGAGCAGTCCGTGCCACTGCGGATCGGCATTCACCCGGGCCACCAGATCCAGGAGGTCCGCCTCGGGGGTGGCGGCGGGCAGCACCCGGGTCTCGGAGTGGAAGCCCAGTTCGGCCGCCTTTTTCTCCTTCATCCCAACGTACACCTGGGACGCCGGGTCTTCACCCACGCGGATGAACATCAGCCCCGGCCGGATCCCGCGCGCCCGGAGCGCGGCCACCCGGGCGGCGGTCTCGGCGTGGACCCCGGCGGCGATGGCGCGGCCGTCAATGAGGTGGGCCATGGGGTGTGTCGCAGGGTGCGGGCGCGGTTCAGGGGGCCAGTTCGACGGACTTGACCTTGAGCACCGGGGTGCGCCATCGCGAGTCCCGGTACTCCTCCCCCTCCACCCGGACGCGTTGGCCGAGGAACTTTTTCAGGTCGTCCTGGGGTTCGATGTACAGGTAGTCCAGCACGCCCTCGCCGTAGAAGTTGTCCCGCAGTTCGAAATGGG
>JAFLEG010000165.1 GCA_017302195.1 Verrucomicrobiota bacterium | reverse complement strand
CCGGGGCTGGACAGCAGCTTTGTGAGGGCTGTCTGTCAGGGGAGGGACGGTCCCCTGTGGGTGGGCACTCCTGAAGGCCTGAATCGGATCGAGCGTTCGCGGTCGGCGATCACCTACGCGCATTCCTCGCCCGGGGCCGGAGTCGTTCGGTTGCCCCACCCCAACGTCCAGGCCCTGTGCGAGGATCGGCACGGAGTTCTGTGGATTGGCACCGTGGGCGGATTGGCGGCGTTCCACAGGGACTCGGGGAAAGTGGAACTCTTCCGGGCCGATCCGGCCCGACCAGGAAGCCTCGGCGACGATCACGTCCAGGCCATTCACGAGGACCCCGCGGGACGACTCTGGCTGGGAACCCTGGGCCGGGGTCTGGACGAGTTCGAGCGGGGGACCCGCACCTTCCGGCATCATGCGCCCGCCCGCGAAGACCCGCATCGCCTGCCGAGCGGGACCGTCAATGCCCTCTTCTCCGATCGCCAGGCACGCCTGTGGGTCGGCACGGCGTCGGGCGCCGCCTGGCTGGAATCGGCCGACGCTCCCGATCGCCGCTTCCACCGGGTCGCCGCGCTGGAGGATACCGCGGTCCTGTCGCTCGGCGAGAGTCCGCTGGCGCCGGGGGTGCTCTGGATCGGAACGGCCCAGGACGGTCTCTGCCGGCTGGAGTCCACGGAGGGTCCAGGCCGGTTCTACACCCGTCAAAACAGCGGGATTCCGGATGACACCGTGTATGGCATCCTGACCGACCGTCGCGGTCGCCTGTGGCTGAGCACCAATCGCGGCCTGACCTGCTATGACCCGGCAGAGGACCGCTTTCGGACCTACGGAGTGGAGCGGGGCCTTCAATCGAGCGAATTCAACGCCCGCGCGTATTTCCTGGCCTCCGACGGGGAGATGTTCTTCGGCGGGGTGGGGGGCCTGAATTCCTTTCATCCGGAGGAGATCCGCGACAATCCCCATGCGCCCACGGTCCTGATCACGGACGTGCGGGTGGTGGACCGCGGTGCCCGGCGCCCGGACGCCTCCTCGGTTTCCATCCACGACGGGTCCCCGGCACGCCCCGCGCGCATCCGGAACCGGCAGCGGGATCTGGCCTTCGAGTTCGTCGCCCTGCATTACAGCGAGCCCCGCCTGAACCGTTACGAGTACCGGCTCGACGGCTACGATCCGGCCTGGCACGGCCCCCTGGCGGAGCGGCGGGCGCGGTACACGAACCTCGATCCCGGAGACTACACCTTCCGGGTGCGTGCCATCAGCAGCCAGGGGGTCCCGAGCGCGGGTGAGGCGACGTTCGCCTTCACGGTCCTGCCGCCCTTCCACGCCACCGCCTGGTTCCGTGTGCCGCTGGCCCTCGGACTGGTGGGCGCCCTGGCCGGGGCCTACCGGTTCCGGGTGCGGACTCTGCGGCGGCGGCAGCAGGAGCTTTCCGACGAGGTGGCCCTCCGGACCGAGGAGCTGCGCCGGGCGATGCAGACCGTGGAAGGCCAGGCGCTCAAGCTCCAGGAGCTGGACCAGGCCAAGTCCCGGTTCTTCGCCAACCTCTCACACGAGTTTCGCACGCCGCTGATGCTCACGCTGGGGCCGCTTCGGGACGTCCACGCCGGCCGGCATGGCCCGCTGCCTCCGCCGGCCCTAGCGCCGATCGAGATGGCCATCCGCCAGGCCGGCCGTCAGTTGGAACTCGTGGACCAACTGCTCCTGCTCGCCCGGCTCGATGCCGGACAGCTTGAGTTCCGGCCGCGCCTCCTGCGGCTCGATGAATTCCTGCGACGGCTGGCCGCCACGTACACGGTCCTGGCCGGGCGTCAGCCGGTCCGCTTCGACCTGGAGCTGCCCGACCGTCCGGTTTACGGGCACTTCGACGAAGGTCAACTGGACCACCTCTTCGGCAATCTGCTGGGCAACGCCTTCAAGTTCACTCCGCCCGGCGGATCCGTCGCGCTTCGCCTCGTTGTCCTTCCGGAGGACTGGGCCGAAGTCGAGGTTGCGGACACCGGACCCGGCATCCCTGAGCCGGACCTACCGCACCTCTTCGAGCGATTCTACCGCAGTGAACAGTCCCGGGACCGGTTTCCCGGAACCGGCCTGGGACTGGCCGTGGCGAAGGAATGCGTGGAACAGCATGGCGGCGGGATCCGGGCCCAAAACCGGGCCGAAGGCGGCGCCCGCTTTTCCGTGCGCTTGAAAACGGTCCCTGCGCCGTTGGAGGATCCGGCCGTCAGCCCACCTCCTGCCGACCCGTCATGAACCCGGACGCCACCCATCGTCCCCAGGTGCTCCTGGTGGAGGACGACACGGACTTGCGGGCCTATCTCCGCGGGCACCTGGAGCCGCACTACCGGGTCCTCGAATCGGGCCGGGGTGATGAGGGTCTGACGGTGGCCCGAAACGAGATCCCGGACCTGATCGTGGCCGACATCCTCATGCCCGGCCTTGATGGATTCGAACTGTGCCGGGCCATCAAATCCGATGAAGCGACGGACATCATCCCGCTGATCCTGTTGACGGCCCGGTCGGACGCCTCGAGTCGGCTTCAGGGACTGGAGGGCGGGGCGGACGACTACCTGGCGAAGCCCTTCGATCCCGCGGAGTTGTTGCTGCGCATGCGGAACCTGCTGCGCGCCCGGACCCGGTGGATTCATCGGGTCACACCCGCGCCCGTTCTGAGGCCCACCCCGCTCTCCCTGCCCCGCCGTGACGCCGGTTTCGTCAGCCGGGTCCAGACGGTGCTCGATAAGCGGTCCCATGAAGAGGCCTTCGATACGGCGGCTCTGGCGGCACAGTTGAGACTGAGCCGAAGCCACCTGCACCGGCTCATCACGGGCTCCTTTGGTGTGGCCCCGTCGGACCTGATCATCCGTTTCCGGCTCGAACGGGCGGCCGCCATGCTCCGTGGGCAGGCCGGCAGCGTCGGGGAGATTGCCCATGCCGTGGGCTTCCGCGACCTGTCTCATTTTGTACGGCGATTCCGCCAGCACTTCGGTCGAACCCCGGCGGCCTACGCCGCCGAACGACCGCCCGAGGCGATAGCCGGGATGCCAGTCCCACCCTGATTTTTGCGCGTCGCGGAGTGCAGCGGCGACTCGAATCCCTCGGGGCACAAAGCAAACTCCCCGCCCTGAGGGCGGGGAGTCGCAACCCGAAGGACCGAGGAGGAAACCGAGTGGCTCAGGCGCGCTGGCGCCAGCGGCGGAAGCCGGCGAAGCCCAAGAGCCCCAGACCGGCCATCGCCGCGTACTCATGGGGTTCCGGCACAATGCTGACACCTTGAAAACCGGAACCAACAACGAGCGGCATGGTCTGGCCAATCAGGGATTCAAGAACTGCCTGGTTAATCGCGCTCGCCCCAGCATAGCTGGTCGGAGTCCCCAGTCCGGAGAAGATTTGGGCTCCAGGACTGGAAAAAAAAGTGAGGGTCACACTGCCGGGATCGACCATAAGTATATCGTAGCCGAAGTTCAGGGATCCCGCGACGGCAGGCCCGGGGTTGAGGGAGTACCCGGTCGAGTTAACCGAGATGGTCTGAGACACATCAGTAACCGGCCCGACCACGGCCCAACTGATGAGGCCGGCGAAGTCTGTGAATCCCGAATCACTGCCGGAAAGCGTGTAGGTCTTGGCAGTCGTGTCGATCGTCATCACCAACTGCGCGTGGGTGCTGATCGGTGCGGCCAGCGTGGCGAAGGCCACGAAGCTGGTGAGGATTGTCTTTTTCATGTGGGTACGGATAGGTTGGTGTTTCTCTTCAGACTGCAGCCACTCCAGCCACTTGCCCGTGCAATGAGACATTGGTGGGCCGAGCCAGTTTGCAGATCTGTCTAATTCAGTCAGCGAACCCGCGGCAGGTGTTAGTCTGTATGTCCCCAAAATGTGTGCTGTATGCACCATTCTATCGGGGGGGGCGGCACAAAGAACTCGTTTGTGAGCTGGTCCGACGGGGGATTCCTGAGCTGCCAGAACTCCCAGCCAAGGGCCGAATCCAGCCATTTGACGGATCACAGGCACGGGACAGCGGCGCCATTCACCGCGGGCGCCGCGAGTTGATCTCCCGACGCAGCGCAGCCAGCGACACCAGTTGCACGCGCTTCTCCAGGGGGAAGGACTCCTTGCCCGGATACACCACCCAGAGACGTTCGAGCTTCAGGTCCGCCAGGGCGGTGTGCATGGACTTCGTCAGTCCGGGTGCGTCCCCGTATTTCACCTCCACCCCGTAACGCTTGCCACCGAGCAGTAGCATCAGATCCAGTTCGGCTCCGGCCTGGGTGCCCCAGAAATAGGCATTGCGTTCGCCGGCCAGTCGGACGGCTTCCTCCACCACCAGGCCTTCCCATGAGGCGCCCAGCCGCGGACTCTCCTCCAAGGCCCGCTGCGTGGACAGTCCGGCCAGTGCGTGAAGCAATCCACTGTCCCGCACGTACACTTTCGGTGACTTGACCTGCCGCTTGCCGAGGTTCTCGAACCATGGCGGCAACTGGCGCACCATCATGGCGGCGGACAGGATGTCCAGATGCCGCTTCACCGTCGTGTGCGCCTCGCCCAGCGAGCGCCCCACTTCCGAGCCGTTCCAGATCTGCCCGTGATAATGAGCCACCATCGTCCACAACCGCCGGAGTGTGTCCGGTGGCACGTTGACGCCAAACATCCGGATATCCCGCTCCAGGAACGTCCGGATGAAATCCTCGCGCCAGGCAAAGCTCGCCGCCTCATTCTCCCCCAGGAATGACCGGGGGAACCCGCCGCGCAGCCACAGCCGGCGCTGGCCCTGCTCGCCGACTTCACCCAGATCGAATCCGCCCATGTCCACAAACGCCACCCGGCCCGCGAGAGACTCCGACACACCCTTGATGAGGTCCGGCGATACGCTGCCCAACAGGAGGAAGCGCGCCGGGAGCCGGGGACGATCCACCAGCACCCGGAGCACCGGGAACAGTTCTGGCTGGAGTTGCGCCTCATCAATCACTGTGAGGCCGCGCAGCGGCTCGAGAGCGGCCATCGGATTCTCCAGCCGGCGGCGCCCCGCCGGGCTTTCAACGTCCACGAACTCCGCGCCCCGTTCGTCTGCAAGCTGGCGGGCCAGCGTCGTCTTGCCGCACTGGCGCGGCCCGAGCAACGCCACGACTGGACTTCGCCTCAGGGCGGACTGGACCGCCTTCCGTAGATCATCGCGGGCGATCATGGCCACCGACATCCTCGCATTTTGTGCATCCAGCATTCAAAATGCAAGGAATCCGCTGACCAAGAACGTCGCCCACATCCTCGGAAAAGGCCGCTCGCAGGGCGCGATCTGGGCGTGCCATCGCAAAGGCCATGGGATCAGAAGCTCCTTGGTCAACTTCACCAGGGCTTTCATGAAGGCCGCGTCGTCCATCCCAGGCGCTGAACCCCGGTGGGGCTGGTGATCCGATGGCATCGCACTGCGCGGTTGCGGCATGCGGGGAGGCGGCTAGCCTGCGGCCATCACCATGAACTGCATTCGCATGGGAGCGGTTCCCACCGGAGCCGCGCTGCTGTCGTTCGCCCTCACCGCCGTCGAGGCGCCGAAGCCGGTGGATGTCTCGAAGATCCCCCTGCCGGTGCCGCGCACGGTGGATTTCGTGCGGGAGGTCTATCCGATCTTCAAGGAGTCCTGCATTTCCTGCCACGGTCCGGAGAAGCAGAAGGGCAAGTACCGCATGGACACGAAGGCGGCGGCGTTCAAGGACACCGACTACGGCCCCACCATTGTGCCCGGCGGCAGCGAGAAGAGCTCGCTCATCCACATGGTGGCCGGGCTGGTGGACGAGATGCTGATGCCGCCGCCCAGCGACAAGCCGGGCCAGTCCGAACCCCTGAGCAAGGAACAGATCGGCATCCTGCGCGCCTGGATTGACCAGGGCGCCGTCTGGCCGGACGGGCCGGTGGATGTGCCCAAGCAGATCACCTTCACCGCGGACATCCTTCCGGTCTTCCAGGCCTCCTGCGCCCCCTGCCACGGCGCTTCCGATCCCAAGGGTGGGTTCAATGCCGTGGATCTCGCCGCAGTGCTCAAGGGCGGCGAGAACTACGGCGCGGTCGTCACCCCCACGGACCTCAAGAAGAGCTCGCTGATCACGATCATCTCGGGGCAGGACGAAGACCTGCCCGAACCGGCGAAGCACAAGCTCGGGGCCCGGCAGATCGAACTGGTGAAGCAGTGGATCGCGCAGGGCGCCCAGTAATTTGGCACCGCAGAGACACGGAGACACAGAGAAAGACACATGGATTGAATGGACACGGGTGATGCGGAACGACGGTTCTGCCCCACACAATCCCCGCATCGCTTCCTCTGCGTCTCTGCGCCTCTGCGGTGCCCCCTCTCCTTACAACAGCCGGACGGCTCAGAGGCACTGCCCGAAGGCCTTCTCGGGATCCACGCCCAACTCCCGGATGGCCTGCGCCACGGTCGCGGCGGGGATCGCACCCCGCCGGGAGAGGGCGTGCAGGACGCCGATGGCGGTGCATTCGGCATCCACCTCGAAGAATCGGCGCAATGCCGGACGCGCGTCGCTGCGTCCGAAGCCATCGGTTCCCAGGGTGGTCAGCCCCCCGGGGATCCAGGGGGCAATCTGGTCGGCAACCAGCTTCACGTTGTCGCTGACCGCGATCCACGGGCCCTCCTCGCGGGCCACGGTGTCCTCCAGATAACTCCGTCGCGGGGCCTCGGTCGGATGCAGCATGTTCCAGCGGGCCGCCGCCAGAGATTCGGTGCGCAGCCGTTTGAAGCTGGTGACACTCCAGACATCCGCACTGACGCCGTAGCGCTCCAGGATCGGCTGGGCTTTGAGCGCCTGTTGGAGGATGGCGCCGGAGCCGAGCAACTGGGCCTTGTGGGGCAGTCCCTCCCGGCCCGGACGGAACTTGTAGAGGCCCCGGAGGATCCCTTCGGCCACCCCGGGCTCCGCCAGCATCGCCGGATGCGCGTAGTCCTCGTTGTGGAGGCTGACGTAGTAAAAGACGTCCTCCTGCTCCTGATACATCCGACGGAGGCCATCACAGAGGATGACCGCCAGTTCGAAGGCGAATGCCGGCTCGTAGGCCAGCAGGTTGGGAACGCTGGTGGCCACCAGATGGCTGTGGCCGTCCTGATGCTGCAAGCCCTCGCCGTTGAGCGTGGTCCGGCCGGAGGTCGCCCCCAGGAGGAATCCCCGCGCCCGGCTGTCACCGGCCAGCCACACCTGGTCACCGATGCGCTGGAAACCGAACATCGAGTAGTAGATGTAGAACGGAATCGTGGGAACGCCGTGGGTGAAGTACCCGGTGCCGGCGGCAACGAAATCCGCCATGGATCCGGCCTCGTTGATCCCCTCCTCCAGCAGTTGTCCGGTCTTGGACTCCCGGTAGTACGCGGCGTGGCTGCGATCCACCGGATCGTAGAGCTGCCCCTTCGAACTGTAGATCCCTACCTCGCTGAACAGGCCGTCCATGCCGAAGGTGCGGGCCTCGTCCGGAACGATGGGCACCACCCATTTGCCCATCTCGCGATGGCGCAGCAGGGCGCTGAGGAAGAGCACGAAGGCCTTGGTGGTGGAGGCGCCCTTGAGTCCCTTCATCAACTGCGCAAACTCCTCCGGCCTGGGCGGGGTCAGCGACGGGGCCCGGGGATCGCGGGAGGGGATCAGGCCGCCCAGGACCCGCCGGCGCTCCAGCATGTAGCGCACCTCCGGACTCTCCGGCGCCGGACGGAAGAAGGGCATGTCGGCGATGACGTCGTCGTCCACCGGGATGTTGAAGCGCTTCCGGAACTCCCGGAGCTCGCGCTCGTTGAGCTTCTTCTGCTGGTGCGACGGATTGCGCCCCTCGCCGGCCTCGCCGAGGCCGTACCCCTTCACCGTCTTGGCCAGGATGACGGTCGGACGCCCCTGCGCACGGGTGGTGGCCGCATGATAGGCGGCGTGCACCTTCTGGGGATCGTGACCGCCGCGCATCAGCTTCTTCAACTGCTCGTCGGTGAGGTGATGCACCAGCGGGAGCAGCTCGCGGTACTTGCCGAAGAAGTGTTTCCGGATGTAGCTGCCCGGCTCGACGACGTACTTCTGGTACTCGCCGTCCACCACCTCCTCC
>JAFLEG010000164.1:6732-8075 GCA_017302195.1 Verrucomicrobiota bacterium | reverse complement strand
CTGACCCTCGGCGGCCTGGCCTTTGCGTCAGTCGGTCATCGCCTCAATGGGGCCGCCGAGATCGAGAATTCTGCCGTAGTTGCCTCCTGATGAGGTCCCCAGGCATCGCCATGGCCCCAAGCACATCCGTCTTGTTCGTCTCCCTTGGGCTGTCCCCCGCCATCGTCCCGGAGGCGTTCCTACTCCCAGGCGCCAGTTTCCGTGCGGTGCACGTCATCACCACGGAGGAGACCCGGGTGGATTTCGTTCAACACTGGTTCGAGGTCAACGCCCCCAAATGCAGACTGTGCGTGACCCGCGTCGGGGGATTCAGGGATTTTTCCAACGAGGACGATCACTTCCGCTTTGAGGAGGTGCTGTACCGGTGGATTCTCGAAACCAACACCCGTCCGGAGGACCGTTCCGTTTGCATCGCCGGGGGCTTCAAGACGATGTCTGCGGCGATGCAGAAGGCGGCGGCGGTCCTCGGAGCCGGGAATGTTTTTCATGTCCTGGCGGATGGCCTCACCGGGACCGACGGAAAGGTCCGCCCGCCGTCAACTGGCCAGGAGATCGCCGCAGCGAATTCCATGGGTCGCCTTCACTGGATCCAGCTCGGCCCCGAGTCAGGCTGGCCCCAGGTTCGGACCCTGCCCGCCGGAAGCTATCCTCTCGAGACCGTTCGCACCGAAGACTGTGTTCGATGGGTCCAGGCGCCGGATTCGGCCTTCCGGGACCGGCTCCGGGCCCTGGTCGAGCGTTCCCACCGCATCGCGGGTGCCTGGGATCGCCTGTCGGGTCTTCCGTTTGCCGACCTGGCCACCTGGTCCGAGGCCGAACTCGCCTGGCTGGACTCGGCGGTGGAACCCGAATCCGGCGCCGACCGCGATTGGATCGCCCGCCTCTCCAAGGTGGAGCTGCACTGCCACCTCGGCGGCTTCGCCACCCATGGCCCGGAACTCATGGAAGTGCGCGCCGCCGCCTCGGAGCCAGCGCATTTGCCGGTCCTGCGAGCCTGCGAGCCGCCCGAAGGTTGGCCGCGAATTACATTACCCGAGAAGCCTGAAAAACGGCTGAAGTCGTACATGGACCTCGGTGATAACAATGGTTCCTCTCTGCTTCGCGACCCAGGTTGCCTTCGCAGCCAATGTGAACAGCTATACTCCCATTTCCTTCGGCAGAACGTGGTGTACGCCGAAGTGCGCTGTTCGCCCGCCAACTATGCGTCCAAGGACCGCTCCGCATGGACAGTTCTCGAGGAGATTCGTTCGGCCTTTGAGAACAGCATGGCACGGGCGCGTGGATCCGGTGGCGGGTATTGTCACGTCAATCTGCTGCTGATCGCCACCCGCGTGGGCAATCTG
>JAFLEG010000164.1:0-6722 GCA_017302195.1 Verrucomicrobiota bacterium | reverse complement strand
CCCGCCGGGAGACGGGCGACTATCGCGCGGGGATCTCCCGGCACCTGGCCCTCGCCATGTCCGCCGCCGAGCATTGGACCCGTGCCGGTGAATGCCGCGTGGTGGGCGTAGACCTCGCGGGGTACGAAAATGTCACCACCCGTGCCCATTACTTTCGCGAGGAGTTCACCGGAGTTCATCGTGGTGGTCTCGCCCTGACCGTTCACGCAGGCGAGAACGACGATGCCGAGGGAATTTGGCGAGCCGTATTTGATCTCAATGCGCGCCGACTGGGTCACGCCCTGCACCTCATCGAGTCCCCGGAACTCATGCGTTCGGTCGCCGACCGGGGCATCGGGGTTGAGATGTGCCCCTACGCGAACCTCCAGATCAAGGGCTATCCCCTGGGTGCCAGCGTGTCGGAGGCGGAGGAGCGGGCGCGGTACCCGCTGCACGAGTATCTTCGGGCGGGAATCCGTGTGACGGTGAACACGGACAACATCGGGATCTCCGCCGCATCGCTCTCGGACAATCTCCTTCTCGCGGCGCGCCTGTGCCCGGGGCTGACCCGCCTGGATCTCCTGCGCCTCCAGCGTCACGCACTGGAAGTGGCCTTCCTCTCACCCAAGGAGCGCGAAACCGTGACCCGCATTGTGGCGGCGGGGATCCCGAAGCCATGAGCGGGGACGTCGTGGAACAGGTCCTGTGCTCTCCGGCGGCGGCCCTTCCCGGTGAGTGGCTACCCGAGTCCGGGTACCTTCGCCTGGGCGAGCCCGAGCTCCTCCGCGTCCTGGGAGCAATGGATCCAGTCTGGCTTCCCCGGCCCAAGGCGGAGGGGGACCCCTCCTTCAAGCAGTGGATTCCCTATGTCCTGGTGCGACCATCCGGGGGCGGATTCGCAGCCTATCCCCGCCGTGGTTCCGAGTCCCGCCTCCATGGGTGTTGGTCCCTTGGGATCGGGGGACACATCAATCCGGGGGATGACCTCGCCCGGAACGGCAGTCCTCAGGACCGTTGGCGGGCGCTTCTTTGGAATGGCCTTCGCCGGGAACTTTGGGAGGAGTTTCCCGGAGTCGTCACCGGACGGACGCGCTTCCTTGGATTGATCCACGAAAGCGCCACCGCCGTGGGACGAGTCCACATCGGGGCGGTTTTCCTTCACGAGACTGATGCCGTTGATGCTCTCCGTGGACCCGAACTCGCGGGCCTTCGCTGGCTTCGCCCCGATGAACTGGGTGGCCCGGAATGGCCGCTGCAACGATTTGAGACGTGGTCTGTTCTTGCATTGCGACTCGCTTCGGCCCACCTGCCGGGGTGATTCCTACAACAGGAATGTCCCCTCCCCGAATCCCCAACGCCCGATGATTCTCCTCACCCTGGCCTCGCGGCAGATCTGGCCCCAGGTACTTGCTGTTGCCTACCTGAAGCCCAGCCGGGTGCTTCTGCTCCACAGTGAACATGCCGATGAATCGAAGGGCCCGGCGCAGCGACTCCAACGATTGCTCCAGGAATCGGACCTCGTGGGGATGGGCGGAGCGTCGCTGGAATGGATTCCCCATGACGATTTCAGCGGCATCGAACGGCGATTCGACGAGATCGTCGCCACCCACGGACTCAATCTGGACGAATGCATTGTCAACATTACCGGAGGCAACAAGTTGATGGCCACGGCACTGTTTCGTCGCGTGGCAAGACGTGGAGTCCGCGCGTTCTACCTCGAGCGCGGCAACGTCATCACCGAATTCGAGCCGCTCGATGGCGACCTGACGACGCGATCTCTGCCGTTGCCCGCCCAGATTGCCAACCACCTCGACCCCGCTGCCCTTCTGTCGTGCCAGTTCGGTGGCAACGTCGTTCAATTTGCGGGCGAGCGGCTGACGCTCAATGCGAAAGGCCATGCCGCGGCTCCTGCTGATCTGGACGCAAAACTGAGGGGCGAAACCCGCCTCGACCGGAATGCCTTTGACTTCAGGAAATGGCTCAGGATCGAGAATCCATCGTCCGATCCGCAGAGGGAGGGCGACAACCTCGAGTACGGGACCGCCTGCGCATTGCTGAAGTCCGGCGTGCCCATGGTCCGGCGGAGCGTTCAACTTCGGACGCTCACCGGATCCCAGAACACCGAGGGCGAACTGGATCTTGTCTTCAACTGGGGCGGAAGGCTCTGGGTGGTGGATTGCAAGGATCGCGTCGGCGGAGATGAGAAAATCGAGTCCTTGAGGATGCTGCTGGTGAAATCAGGTTTGGACCGGCCGGCGGAGAATCTGCTGAAGAGCGTGGCCGAAGATCTCAAGGACCGGGATATCAAGATCCTGAGGGAGGATCTTCTCCAGATCTCCGAGCTGGGAGGCCTGCTCGGCTGTGCCCTTGCTGTTCGGTCCGCACGCCCACCAGTCCAGGCGGTGGAATTCGCCGCGAGGCGGCACCCACAGGTTGAGATCATTCTGAAGTCCGATCTGGTGAAACGCCTACCCGCCATCCTTGCCGGGAAACGTGCAAAATAGCTGCGGCCTTGAGCTTCCCTTGCGGTTGTCAATTTGAAGGACGTGCCGCGACGTCTCATGTCACACACACCCGCGCCGAATCCGTCAGGATATTCCTCGTACAGCCGATGAATCCGTCGCCAGCCACCCTCACCCCGATCCTCCACGACGTCTTCCGGCAGGTCGTTGAAAACCTGCCCGACGGGATCGGCACGCGATTGAAGCCCGGCCGGCAGGTCACCCGTCACGGCACGCGAAGCACGGTCCTGCTTTCCGGGATCTGGGACCGCCACCTCCCGACCTGCGTCGTGGACCCCCGCTATTTCAAATACGAGCACGTCCATGATCCCGAACATTTCTACAGCGGGGGCACCGACTGGTATCTGCAGTTTTACCTGAATCCCAACCGGATATACCAAAATCCCGGGGAGCTGATCGGCCGCCTGAGGCCGGCCTTGGAGGCGGTCCGCATTCCCGGATTTGAATGGCACTGCGCGCCGAACTGGATCGGCGTCATCCACCGCTTCAACCTGCCCTTCCACCCGCAACGCCTGACGGACTATCTGGTTCCCCGCTACACCCGCCTTGTGCGGACCATCCACCCCATCCTCATCCCCATCCTGGATGCCTTCCAGCGGGATGGATCGGCGGCGGAACGGGCGGCGGTGATCGCGGGACGCCAGCCGGCCCGTGTTCGCAATGTGATGCCGGGCCCTCGATCCGCGGAGTTGTCGCGGTCGGTCTCCAAACGGATGCGACAGCAGGTGCTCTCGGCCTACGCGCACCGATGCGCTCGCTGCCGAAGGACCCCGGAGGCGGCCGGTTCCCCACTGGACTTGGACCATGCAAAACCCGTCTGTCGCGGGGGTCTGACCCAGGTCGAGAACCTCCAACCCCTGTGCCGGGACTGCCATGTCTGGAAGGGGCTCCGAATCCTCCGATTCGCGCCGCAGGCGCCGTGACCCGTTGGAGCGTTCTCGACATTTCGACCTCCTCCGGGTGCCACGGCGCCCCATTCCCCGATCCAATCCAACCGCAATGAAACCGGTCTCCCGTCCTCATCTGTCACCGGATCCCTTCAAGGCGTCGCCCGCCCCCGTCCTGCTCGCCGTCACTGGAATGTCGCCGGCGGTGCTCACCGAAACCATCTGGGCGCTCGCCCAGGAACAGGATCCGATCATCCCTGCACGGGTCCTCGTGGTCACGACAGCCGATGGTCGCCGGGAGCTGGAACGTCAACTTTTCGGCCCGGATCCCTCGATGTCGGGTGCCACTCCATGGGAGGCCCTTCGCAGCGCCCTCACCGCCGCGGGCCATGACCTGCGGGAACGACTGCGTTTCGGAACCACGGGCGATGACATCCGCGTCATCACCGGCACCGACTCCGCCACGGGACGTTCGCGCGAACTGCTGGATCTCCGCACGCCCTCCGACAACGCCGCCGCGGCCGACTTCCTCCTCGAACAGGTTCGCGGAATCGTCGAAAACCCTGACACCCCCCTCATCGCGTCCCTGGCCGGAGGCCGCAAAACCATGGGAGCCCTGCTCTATGCCTGCCTTACCCTGGCCGGACGCGAGACCGACCGCCTCACCCACGTCCTCGTCAACGAACCCTTCGACGCGCTCCGGGGGTTCTGGTTTCCCCGCCAGCCAGGAGGCCCCCTGGCCGACCGCTCCGGGGCGTTGCATCCGCCCGGAGATGCACGGGTCGAGTTGGCGGACGTGCCCTTTGTGCCACTTCGCAATCTCTTCCATCGGGAGCTCGGCCGCAGGGCAGGCTCCTTTCTAAAACTGGTGGAGGAATGCCGGGAACAGGTCCGGCGGACGGCCGGGGAATCCGTGCGCCTCACTCTCGATCCATCCCGCTGCGAAATCGACGTCAACGGCACACCCGTGCGCCTCGCTCCCCGCGAACATCTCATCCTGCTCTGCCTCGCCACCCGGGCACGCCAGGGCGAACCGGCTCTGGGATCCTACAAGGACGCCGTTCCCGTGGTGGATGCTTTCCGTGCCCCACTCAGCCGCTCCGCTCCTCCAAAGAATCTCTCAGACTGGCGGCACGGCATCGCGGTCTCCCAGCCCTTTCTGGAGGATCAGGAACTTCGCCGCGCCCTGAGTTCTCTTGCCCGGCGCCTTCGGGAAACCGGAGGCAACGCCCCTCTCCTCGCGCCCTGCCTGCCGGAGAAGGGCCGCTTTTCCCTCACGGTGCCCGCCGAGTTGATCTTCATTCGTTGAGCCATCCGCGGACGACGTCGCCAGACGTCCTGGCCCGTGCGTCCCGCGGCCGGCCGGTTAGTCTCACCGTGCGGCGCCGCCTGGCGGCAGCCGATGGGAATCAGGAAGGCTGAAGAGACCTGCAGCCGTCATCCCCGGGATTCCCACCGCCTGCCGCTGGAGCGGACCGCAAGGCCCGAAAAACGCGCACCAACCCACGACTCGCAAGAAGCCATGCCCACCGCCGCCATTCTGACGCCCGACTCCCGGGTCCGCCTGCACCGCGAGCACCTGGAGGTCGTGGGCCGAGACGAATCTAGTCCCGACGCCGACACCCTGCTGCGCGAGATCCCGCTTCGGGATCTGGAGCGGCTCATCCTGTCGGAGTCCGTGCAGATCACCTCCCAGGCCATGGGCGCTGCCCTCCGGCGGGACATCCCCGTGGTCTGGCTGGGGCATTCCGGCCAGTTCCTGGGCAGCTTCATGCCGGCCACTCCAGCGCATGGACGCGCCCGGCTGGAGCAATATCGGCGTACTTCCGATCCGGCCTTCTGCCTGCCTGCCGCCGGACGCATCCTGGCCGCAAAACTCTACAATCAGCGCCGGATCCTGCAGCGGCTCGCGGCGAACCGGGGTGACGGTCCGGATGCCGAGACCAAGGCCACCCTGGATTGGCTGGAGGGGATTCTGGCCGAGCTGGCCCGCGCCCGGGATCTGGCGGAGCTTCTCGGATACGAGGGCACGGCGGCCGCCCGGTACTTCCGCCACTGGGCAACCTTCCTGCCCGAGGCGTTTCCCTTCGAACGCCGCAGTACCCGGCCGCCGCACAACGCGGTCAACGCCTGCATCTCGTTTGGCGCCACGTTGGTATACTACGAAACGGTGGCGGCCTGCCATGTGCACGGACTGGACGCCTCGCTGGGCTGCCTCCATGCCACCGAGGACGGACGGTGGAGTCTCGCCCTGGACCTCATGGAACCCTTCCGCCCGTGCTTCGTCGAAGCGCTGGCCCTCGACTGCTTCAGCCATCAGATCCTGAACGCCACCCATTTCGAGGCCCGCAACGGCGGCTGCTACCTCAATGAGGAGGGGAGACGGAAATTCATCCTGCAGTACGAGCGGCGCATGGAGCGCCAGTTTCTCAGCGAGCATACCGGACACCGGACAACGCTCCGGCAGCAACTCGACCAGCAGGCGGTGCTGTTCAAGGCCTCCCTTCAGGATCCGGCCCGGTTTGAACCGTTCCTCATGAACTGATCCCGATGAACCCGGACACGGACTGGTGGTTCGAGGCGTTTCCGGTGGCGCCCTACGCCACCAAGCCGCCGGGCGCCCGAGAAATGCTGTATCTGGTCGCCTACGACATCAGCGATCCCAAGCGCCTTCAGAAGGTGGCGGGGGTCTGCGAGGATTATGGCGTGCGCGTGCAGTACAGCCTCTTCGAGTGCCGCCTCGAACCGGACGAGTTCAACCGGTTCTGGAAGGACCTCCTGGCGCAGATTGATGCGGACGATGACCGCGTGGTTGCCTACCCACTGGATGCCCGCTGCGCGCGGGAGGCTCGGACCGCTGGCACCATGGTCTGCTCCGAACGATTGGTCTGTTACCTGGTTTGAACGGTCGCCGGGGTGGGGCAACCCAAAACCGCCTGTGGGCAACAAACTCACGGAGCCACGAGGCGCAGTGCGCACCTGCGCCCTCTGATCTCCGGCGGTGGACGACACCCATCACGGCTTCAAACCCTGCTGAGCAGTCGGAGCCAGCACCTGACAACAACGGCGTTCCGTTGGCCCTGCGGAACTCAGGTCGGGATCCAAAATCCGCCAGTTGCCACCCCCTCCCGACCTCCATGGCCAAACCATTTGCAATCAGTGGGATCGAATGCGGAAATTGCCACTCACCACATGGCAGAAGTATCCCATGGCACTTGAATTCCGAGCCTCGCGACCTGACAGCCTCTTGCGCCACTGGCCACCAACGAGTTCCCATAGCGGCGTCCGAACAGGACTCACAGCCGAAAGGCACTGAAGACAAATTTGCACCGTG
>JAFLEG010000163.1 GCA_017302195.1 Verrucomicrobiota bacterium | reverse complement strand
GTGTCTTCGCCCAGGAACAGCACGTCGTAGTGGCCGGCCTCGCGCTCGGCGCGCGACGGGCCTTCGCCGGGTTTCGGGCCGCCCTCGGCACCCAGCGACTTGTCGGCTGCCACGGCGTGGGCGAATTCGGCGCCACCCAGGTCTTCGAGGCGCCCGGGATCAACCTGGCTCACAGCGTGGACCGGTTGCTGCCCGAGTATTACCGGCGCTGGCTGCGCGCCCCGACGAGCATTGATCCGGAGTCGAAGATGCCGGTGTACTTCGATGAGAACGGGCGGAGTCCTCTCCCCGACGTGCTGGAGGGCGACGGTCCGAAGACCATCGGCGCGATCTGGGAATACCTGCGGCTGGGAGAAAAGGCTCCGCGACCCGAATAACGCCGGGAGACGCGCCGGAGACGCGCCGCCCATTCCCCCCAAGGAAGCGCCCATGGAAATGCACCAGCTCCGCTATGTGGTGGCGGTGGCGCGCACCGGGAATTTCTCGCGAGCCGCGGAGCAGTGCCGCGTGGCCCAGCCCTCGCTGAGCCAGCAGATCCTCAAGCTCGAGGACGAGCTGGGGGAACGCCTCTTCGACCGCCGCCCCCGCGAGGCCCGTCTCACCGCCCACGGCGAGGCGTTCCTCGGACATGCCGTGCGCATTCTGGAGGAAGTGGATGCCGCCCGGCGCGAGGCCTCGGACGCCGGACAACTGCTGCGCGGCACCCTCAGTCTGGGCGTCTTGCCCACGCTGGCGCCGTACCTTCTGCCGGACGTGATGGCGGAGTTCACGGTACAGTACCCCGGCATCGAATGGGTGGTGCACGAGGACACCACGGCGCGACTGGTGCAGATGATCCTGGCGCATGAACTGGACTTTGCCCTCGCCAGCCTGCCGATCCGCAACGAACGGCTGCAGGTAAAACCGCTATACTCCGAGGAACTCCTGCTCGCGCTGCCGCCGGAGCATCCCCTGACCCGGCGCCGCTCGGTCACCGCAGGCGATCTGGAGGACGAACGGCTCATCGTGATGAAGGAGGGGCACTGCCTGGGCGACCAGGTGCTGGCCTTCTGCGAACGCCGTGACGCCCGGGTGCGGATCCAGTTCCGGAGCGCCCAGTTGGAGACGATCCAGGCCCTGGTGGCGTCCGGGTTGGGCATCTCCCTGATCCCTGCACTGGCGGCGGCGCGCATCTGCGGCGTGAGCCTGCAGTACCGTCCGTTCCGAAGCCCGAAGCCGCGGCGTCGGGTCGTGGCTCTGTGGGCATCCCAGCGCCCTCCCGGCCGGGCCGCCACCGCCTTCATCGAAAAGCTGGCTGCGCGGTTCCGTCCCGAAGGACGCCGCCAAGCGGCGGCCGGGCGTGTTCCACCCGCGACCCGAGCTTGATCCGCCGAGCGCAGGAACTCACACAGGGGATCGCGGAAAGCCCCGACGCGCGGCGGGGGAAGTCAGGGACTCGCGAATCCCGCCCCTCCACGCTGGTCCTTGCCGACATCAATTGGCCACCACGCGCGCGGTGACGGCACCTTCGCTGTAGGCGACCTCCAGTTTCTTCCCGGCACCCAGGCTCGGAAGGACGACCTCGCTGAACTCGCCGGTCCGCCCGCTGAAGGTCAGCACGTCGAAGGACTGGCCCACCGCCGGGGAGAAGCCGTCGGCGAGGATGATGCGGAGGCGCCCGGCAAGGATCGCGCGTGCGGACTGGAGGACCAGGCGGCTGCTGTCGGACGGCGCGAGGGTCGCCACCAGTTCTCCGGTGGCGGTCTGCTCAAAGGCACCGGCGGAGCGGATGGTGAGCGCGCCCAGGGGATTCCCCGGTTGCAGCACGGCCCGGTTGATCACCTGCGGTCCATCCGCAGTCGAGTTGCAGCGAATGGTCCCGGTTCCGCGGAGCGTTCCCGCCACCAGATCCAGTGGGCCACCGTTCTGGTTCTGGATCTGGGTGGCGTTCAGAACCAGTTCGCCGCCGGGTTGCGGCCGATAGACTCCGAGGCCGCCGTTGACGCTCCGGCTGTCGAGGACCAGCGGTCCCTCGCCGAACTCCGCGAGTCCCGAGTTCAGGAAGGGAACGCCAATCACCAGGGGCTTGGCCACCGTCTGGGTGAAAATGCCTGTGTTCTCAAAGGCGCCCCGGCCGAAGTCGCCGTCCACGCGCCGCAAGAGCAGTTCGCTGCCGTTGTTGTTGTTCACCGCATGGGTCCACACCCCGGAATTCCGGAGGCTGCCATGACCCAGCCGGATGCCGACCTGGGAGTTGCGGTTGGAAACCAGCGTGTTGCCGGAGAGGTCCACGAGCCCGGTCCCCAGGATCGTCAGGCCGGTGATCTGGTTGTCCCCGTGAATGGTGATCACCTCCGCGGGTTCCAGTACGGCGCTGGTATCCCCCACCAGAAACTGGATCCGGCCCGAGGACCGAAAGCGCGCGGTGCCACCCTGGAGGTCCAGGGTGCCAAATCCGGTGGGAGCCAGGAACTCCAGCAGGCCTCCATTCTGCACGACAAAGGTCTGGTCCGGATGGTGAAACGAGCGCCACAGCACCGCCTTTCCGGCCAGCAGGGTCACCGGACCGGTCAGCGCCACCTCGCCCCGGAATTCGGCATCGGCCTCCGAGATCACACGGTGCCGGAACGCGTCGTACGCGCCCAGTTCCACCGCACCCGTTCCGTCGAGGGAGGATGAGGCCCCGGCACGGAAGCGCTTCAGCAGGGCCAACTGGGAGTCCGCGGCAAGCTCGAGCGCACCCTCGTGCTCCAGATCCGTGAAGATGAGCCGGCCGGTGGCGACCTCAATCCGTCCATCGTTGCGGACCCGGATGTCCTCCAGCCTGCCCAGTTCCCCCGTGTTCCGAAGGGTGCCCAGATTGACCAGGCGTCCCCAGTTCTCCGGCGCGATGCCGGTGTTGGCGACCATGCCGCCCTGAAGTTCAAAGACGCTGCCCGGGTGATTCACCAGGGCGCCGTCGGGATGCACGAACCGGATCTCGGATCGCAGCACCCCGCCGCCATAGGCGTTCAGCGTGTGCGCACCGATGGTGGTGAACTCGTTGCCGAAGACGTCCCGGAACTGCAACGGACCGCGAACGTGGGTGACTCCAGGCCCCAGGCGCGCATTGGCGAGCCACAATCCGGCAAAACACTGGAGGGGCTCCTGGAGGTCCACCCTCTGTCGCAGGATGCGGATGTCGGAATACGCGGTCAGGGACCTGATGCCTTGGACGTTCACCGTGCCGGTCTTGCCGGGAACGTTGACGACCAGTTCGTCCTCCACGCCCGGCCCCGGGAAATACTTCCAGGCCACATCGGTGTCGAAAACGTCCACAGCCTCATTGCCCACGGTGCGGAACAGGAATTCCCAGAGCATGGCCTGCACGTTGGGGCCGCTGCCGGTGATCCGATACTCTCCCGGCGGGAAGGTTCCCGGGGTGCGGAGGGTGAAGACCCTGGACTCGCGGTCGCGCTCGATGTTCAGCGGGGCCACGGGCACAAAGGCGCCCTGCCCGGGTTCCTGGCGGTAGCCCACTGCCAGCTCATAGGTAGCTGCCGAGACGTCCGGCACCGGCTGACTGAAGGTCAGGATGAGCTCGTCGAGGGTCCCTCCGACCTGAACGTAGTTTCTCGGAGGAAAGACATCGGCGACGTAGGGCTCGGGTCCTGTGTCGAACCGCCACGAGAGCGGCCGTGGACGGATGTTGCCGGCGCCGTCGGCCATCCCGGGGGGCAGGGTCACGCGATGGTCCGACGCCGCCAGTCCCAGCGGCGTAGTCCACACCAGCCGCCGGCGGCTGGCATCAAACTGGGCGGTGCCCTGAACTGTGACGTCATCCGGGGTGTCGAGCATCCCATCCGGCCCACCCGACAGGACGGTTACCAACGTCGGGAGGTTCGGATTGGATACCGGTTCATCGAACTCGACGGAAACCTCGGTGACCACCCCAGGAACAATCTCCGACTCCGGGGGCGGCATCAGCCGGGTGATCCCGGGCGGGGTGGCGTCCGGAACCACGGTGAGGGTGGTTTCGGGGCTGACCCCGACATTGCCCGCCATGTCCTCGGCGCGCAGTTGAATCACCCAGGTCTCGGGTCCTGCCCCCAGGGGCGGCACCGGGTGGAAATGCTCGAACGGCGGGCTGTCGTCCCGCGCGGCCAGGACGCCGTTGAGCCAGAACTCCACAAATCGGACGGCGACGTCATCCACTGCCTGGGCTCCGAGGCGCATGAGGCTGCCGGCCTCAACCCGTGGCGTCCCGGTGCCATTCCCAAACTCCAGGGAAACACTCGGCGGCACGCCGGCGACGTCTGGGGGCAGGGTGTTGATCACCGCCAGACCTGACAGTCCATCCGCGACGTAGGCCCGGCCGCCAGCCATCGCGACCGAGAAGGCGGAGCCGGGCGTGGCGAGGGTGGTGAGGAAGACCGCGTTGGTGCCGCCGGGCCCGAAGCTGTAAAGGGAAACATCGTGCGGCCCCTCCGCCGTGCTGTTGGGTCCGACGGCCACCAGGGCGAGATCCGGGCGGATCGGGGCAATATGGCGCCAGCCCTGGGAGGGGGTGGTGACCGTGGCCAGCAGTTGGATGGAATCGGGATCGGCAACATCCACCACATTGAATCCCGAGGTGTGCTGGGCATAGAGGAGGTTGCCAATCGCCGCGATCCGGCGCGGCCGCTCACCCGCTCCGCTGCTACCCGGAACTCTGAGCGAGCCCTCGTGGGTGAGCACGTCGCCGTCCTGGAACCAGGTCAGATCGGATCCGCCCAGCACATAGACCCGACTGCCCGTCACCAGAATGCCTTCTCCGCGTGCTGAAACCCCGGTTTCGTCAGTGGTGTAGCCGGTGGCGAGATCCCGGCGCTGGAAACTTTGGGCGCCCGCTACAAAGACCGAATCGCCCATCCCGAAGGCCACGGCCTGGACCCCTGCGATCCCATGGGACCACCGGAGCTGGGGGGAGGCTGGCATGGAGAGATCCAAAAGGGCGACACGATCCGTGAAGGCCACCAGGGCCAGCCGGCCGCGCAGGGCCGCAGTGGTGGCGGTTCCCGGGACCACCGACACCTGGGTGGGGCGAGCGGGATTGCTCACGTCGAACACCGCCAAGCCATTGCGGGCAGCCACGACGGCCAAGTCGCGTTCGACCGCCACGAACTCCGCCGGGCCGGGCGTGGCCACCTGGGCCACGATGCCCAGCGGCAGACCCACACCATCGAGCGGGTTTGATCCCAGGCTCAACTCACGCCCGTCGGGAATGCCGTCGGCGTCCGAGTCCGCCTTGTTGGGCGCGGTCGCCACGATGAATTCGGCGAGGTCGGACAGCCCATCGCCATCGGAGTCAGGTCGCGTGCCACCCTCCGCCCTGAGCAGCAGGGCGTAGGGGAGATAGGTGGTGAGGCCCGAGAGCTGGGAGCGGAGGGTGACCGAGCCGCTGCGGCGGTTTACGGCATCGTAGTAGCTCAGTTGGTACAGTTCCCCGGGGGCAACGAAGACGTTGTCCACAGCGGCGGCGCTGTTGAGCTGTCCCCGCTGGATGAAGCCGGTTTCCAGGGACTCCAATGCGAACCAGGCACCGGGTCCGGGGAGCGGGGAATGGAAGGAGGCGTGATTCTGTTCCTCGATCCCGGTTCGGATGGCGTCATTCCACCGAATCTCGGCCTCGGATCCTGCGCTGGTTCGCGCCCAGGCGTGGGTGCTTCTGGCGGACGGGTTGGATGCCGGAGCCGCCGGGGCTGGCCCCTCGCAGGGCCACCCCTGTGTCTCCCGGCAATCCGCGTAAGCCCGGTAAAGCGCATCCACTTCCTTGCCCAGATTGACCGCCTTCCCGCTCAGGAGGCCGCCGAGTTTTACGGCGTCGCGCCATTCGTCATACTTTTCCTGATAGGCGTAGTGCGCGGGACCGCAGGGGTCCGGGTCATCGCAGGGGGGATCCGGCTGCGGACCGCAGTAGGGAGGGCATCCCGGTCCGCCGCCGCCGGAGCGTCCGGGCCCCCCGGCCGGTCCGCCGGGACTCGACCCATGCCATCCGGGCTGCCGCACCCCGACGCCCGGATCGCTCACCGCGAACCTCCCGTCGGCGCTGACGGTCATGGTGCCCTGCGCCTCCCAGTGCCCGGAATCGTGATTGAAGCTCCACAGCACCGTGGTCTCGCCGGGACCGGCAGTGCGGCCGGTGCGCGGATCGGGCAGGTTGGGAAACTTCACCGGCACCGGCTGGTCAAAGTTGGCGGCACCGTCGGTCTGGATGGTGATGACCAGCGGCAGTGTGAGTCCGGCCGGAAGCGGCTCCGGCAACCGATCCGCAGGCACGGGAGCAATCCCCACCATGCCGCCGCGCGTGCCGTTGTCGCTGAACAGCGCATTGGGCGGGACCAGAATCTCCACGCCGGCCAGCGCCGGGTTGGCCGCCACCACGGCCGGACTGAACGTCACGCGGGTCTCGGTCGTCGGGCTCACCACTTTGAGGGTGTCATTCTGGATCAGCGGCAGAAAGATCTCCCCGGTGCCGCCGGCCATATTGTTGGTCTTGCCGGCCACAGCCTCCCAGGCCTTGCCGACATACGGATAGTAGGCGCCGCCGGGCCAGTGACTTCCCTGGGCGGTGCGCCCGTCCACATGTACGAAGAAGCGTCCGGCCGGCGCCGGCTCCAGCCTGAAGAATCCCGAGGCGTCGGTGGTGGTGCGCAGGGTCTCCTCGGCGCCATTGACCGTAATGGTGGTGTTGGGCAGCGGACGGTTGCTGCCGTCGGGAAACTTCTCGGCGGCGAAAACGCGTCCGATGACCGCCGTCGCCGCCACGCCCGCCACCCCTCCTGTGTCAAACTCCAGCACCCGGACACCGCCGGGCTGTCCGTCACCGTCGGCATCCAGCGCCACGCCGGCGGGATCCGAAAGGCGGTCTCCGGACATCACGACCCGCATCCGGGAGCTGGCCGGCAGGTTCTCAAGAAAGAACAACGTCGCCGACCGGCGATCGGACGACAGCTCGGCCCGCGTCAGCCAGCGACGGCCGCCAAACTCCGCGTGGAAATCATCGGGGCGCAGAAGGGTCGTGTCGGCCAGCGGGCCGCTGAAGCGGAGGATGGTCTCGCGGGTCACCGAGACACCGGTCTCCCCGGCAGCCGGGGAGGTTTCCACAATGCGGGTGACGGTCGGCGGGTTGCCGGTGAGCCGGAAATAGAGGGTCTGGGATCCCGGAGTCAGTGTGACAACCGCACGGCCCTCCGCCGTGGACGGAGCGACGGAAACCGCGCTCCACGGGGTGGTGATCGTCAGTGACTCGGCCTGCTCCAGGGCAAATCCCGCCGCGTCGGCGGGCCAGGACAGCTCCACGCGGTCGGGGGCCACCGGTCGCAGCGACAGGGCGGGCGTGGCGGCCAGTCCGGCGGAGGCGATGGCGGGCAGCAGCAGCCAGGTCACCCAGGCGGAGTGAGTATTCATAACGGGAGACGAAGAGGTTCCCAACGGGGAGAAACGGGGTTGCCGACAGCCTTCTTACGAACCTGGTCGTGTTCAACTGCATTCGACGGGCCCGCCGCAGGGCGGTGCCTCCAGTGGTTGTCGGCGGTAGGGGGGTGTTTCCACCCAGAGATGGCCTCACGCCCCGCACGCCCCAGGCCGGCGCCGCCAGCGACGCCAAAGCGGTGGCGAGCCACCGCAGTCCAAGGCCCACTCCCTGGATTTACCATTCCTTTACAGTTTTCCGGCCGACGCTCATTCGGGATTTACGTCGTGGGGCTTCTTTGCTGTCACCAGTTTGTCACCCGTTGGTCACCTGCTCTGATCTCGTCATGAACCTGCCACACCTCCGCCGTCTCCCCGGCCTCACCCGCGCACCGCTCCTCGTTGCCCTGCTGCTGACGCTAGCCCGCGTCACCGCCCAGTCCCCTCCGCCCGGCGGCGGTCCTCCCGGAGCCGGTTTTGGCGGGCCCGGGGGACCCGGAGGTCCGGGGATGCAGCGGGAGGAGACCCGGCTGGTGAAGGAATTTGACCGGGACGGGGATGGCCGGCTGAACGCCGCCGAACGTCAGGCAGCACGGGAGCATCTCGCCACCCAGGCCGCCAACGGTTCGGGCAACCGGGGGCCGCGTCGCGGCTTGGGGCCCCGTGCCGGCGGCGGCACGCCG
>JAFLEG010000162.1:816-8110 GCA_017302195.1 Verrucomicrobiota bacterium | reverse complement strand
GGTGAGGAACTCCCCGTCGGACACCGCGGCGGACGCCGCACGGGACCGGCGCGCCGGAATCCGGACCGGCCGCCGCGCGCCGCGGGTGGGATAGGACTTCGATTCCAGTTCCAGAAGGGAGCGGCCGGTCAGTGAATCCGGATGCCGCCGCAGTTCGTCCAGCGTGCCTGCGGCGACCACCGTGCCACCCCGCACGCCGGCGCCGGGCCCGAGGTCAATGATGTGGTCGGCCTGCCGCATGGTGGCCTCGTCGTGCTCCACCACCACCAGCGAGTTGCCGCGGGACCGCAGCCGGCCCAGCGCCTGGAGCAACTGGTCGTTGTCCCGACTGTGGAGTCCGATGGTGGGCTCGTCGAGCACGTAGAGCACGCCGCTGAGGTTGGATCCGAGCTGGGCGGCCAGCCGGATCCGCTGGCCCTCCCCGCCGCTCAGCGTCGTGACGCCGCGTCCGAGCTGCAGATAGCCCAGACCCACCTCGCGGAGGAACCGAAGCCGCTCGCGGAGCTCGGGAAGGATGTCGCGGGCGATGTCCGCGTCGCGTCCGGTCAGGCGGAGGGACTCGGTCCAGGCCGCCGCCTCGTCCACCGTCTGGCGCGCCAGATCGTCGGGTGTCGGGCCCGGTTCCCCCGACGGACGCTTCCCGGAGGCGGTTCCTGGCAGGCGGACGGCGCGGGCCTCCGGACGCAGCCGCGCGCCCTGGCACTGCGGACAGGTCTCGCGCTGCCCCTCCGACCACCGCCACCAGCTCTCCTCGACGGCATCCCCACCGGCGCCCCGCTCCACCTCCGGCAGATGGAAGAGCTCTCCAAACCCCTTGCACTGCGGACACCACCCCTGCGCGGAATTGTAGCTGAAGTTCTTCGGGTCCAGCGGCGCGAAGCTGCGCCGGCATTTCGGACAGGCCCGGTCGGTCGAATGCACCGTCAGCGTCCCGGCACGATCCAGGGCAAACACCACGCCCTTGCCGACCTCCAGCGCCGTCTCCACCCGGCCGCGCACCTCCGGGTCGCCACCCCGGGTGCGCGCCCCGCGCGGCACCGTGCCGATCACCACCTCGATGTCATGTTCCTTGAACCGGTCGAGCCGGAACGGCTGGTCGGTGGCGTACCATTTGCCATCCGCACGCAGCTCCGCATGGCCGTGGGTCCGGGCCCACTCGGCCACCTCGGTGTGGAAGCCCTTGCGGTTCCGGACGACGGGCGCCAGCAGGGTCAGCTCCCCGCGCGCCGCAGCGGCGGATTCCAGCGAGGCCACCAGCAGATCCAGGGTCTGCCCGGCCACAGGCAACTGGCAGTCCGGACAGTACTGCGTGCCCAGCCGGGCAAACAGCAGGCGATGGAAGTGGTGGATCTCGGTGACCGTGGCCACCGTGCTCTTCCCGCCCCCGCGGGTGGTGCTCTGCTCGATGCTGACCGTGGGCGGCAGGCCGGTGATCTGGTCCACATCGGGACGTCCCAACTGCTCCACGAACTGGCGCGCATAGGCACTCATGGAGTCCAGGAACCGGCGCTGTCCCTCGGCGAAAAGCAGGTCGAAGGCGAGGGTGCTCTTCCCGGAGCCGCTCACCCCGGTCACGACCACGAACCGCCCCCGGGGGATGTCCACCGAGAGATTCTTGAGATTGTGCTCCCGGGCGCCCCGGACGGAGATGACCCCGGACGCCGTCCCCGGCACCGCGGTGGATTCAGTATCGCTCAGCACGCGGGCAAGGGTGGGGTCCGGAGCTTGGCTCCGCAACCCGGGGCGGAAGCCAGTAGTCAGTGAGCAGTGAGCAGTGAGCAGTGAGCAGTGAGCAGTGAGCGGAGAGCAGAAGGAACTCTGTCCCAACCGACCACCGATCACCGACCACTGACCACCGACCACCGATTACTGATTACTGATTACCGATTACCGATTACTGATCACCGATCACTGACCGCCCCTCTCCCCCCGCTTTCCTCCCGCCCTCCGTCCCGGCATGCTCGCCCGGAGTGTCCGCCACCACCCGCGCCTCCAATCTCCGGGGCGAGCATCGCCTCTGGACCCTTCTGCGGCATGAGCTGGCGCCCGGTCCGGCCCGCTGGCGTGCCGCGTTGCGTCTCACGGGACTCTGCATTCTGGGCACCGCCGTGATCTCGGCGTGGCAGTTGTCGGGCGGCCAGTTCCTGGTGCTGATGTTCTTCATGGTGGCCATGAGCGACGCGCCCACCTCCCGCGCCACCGTGGGGTCCAACATGCTCGGCAGTCTGGCGGGCGGCATGGCGGGAGTGGCGGTGCTGGCGGTGACGGCTGACAGCCCGTGGATCCTGTTCCCGCTGGAGGCGGTGGTGATCACCCTGTCGCTGTATGCCATGCGTCGGACCACCCGGCCGCTGGCGTTCCTGTTCTTTGCGGTCTCCTTTGTCGTGGTGGTGCCCGAGTTCCTGCCGGGAACGGCCGAGGCCTTCTACTCAGGCATGGCGGCCACGGCCTACATGACGGCCGGAATCGGATTGGGCACCCTGGGCCAGATCCTGTGGTGGCCCGAGAATCCCACGCTGCTGCTCATGGATGACCTGGCCGAAAGCCTGCGGGCCGTAGCGCAGCACTGCCGCGGGCTGCTCGCGGAAGAGGCTCCGACGGCAGACGAGGGGCCCGCGCCGCGCAGCCTGGGAGATTCGGCGGCCCGGCTGTTCCGGCAACTGGACCTCCTGCGCGAGGCCGAAGCGGGGGATCCCTGGCTGCGCCAGCGGCATACCGAGCAGGTCCAGTTGATCACCGAGATCCAGCGGCTGGTGTTCCTGACGCAGCTTCTCGGACCCATTCTGAACAAGGCGGCCGCCGATCCCGAAATGACGACGATCCTGCGGGGGCAGATCCGAAGCCTCGCCGGATCGGCCACCCGCTGGGTGGAGTCCATCCGCACCCGGGTCCCGCCGCCGCCCTGGACGCGACCCGCGTCGTCTGACACCCCGCCGCCCTACCGCGACATCCTGGAGGATCTTGCCGAAGTGATGGAGGCACTGCCGGCGGCGCTGGTCTGCGTGACCACCCTGCACGAGACGGGACGCGTGCCACCCACCCGGGAACCGGTGGCCACCGTGCCGCTGGTGATCGCCGGGACACCGGAGACCCGGCGCCAGGCCATGCAGTATGGCCTCAAGGCGGCGTTCGCGGCGTCGCTGTGCGGACTCATCTACCAAGGCCTGGGGTGGCCGGGCATCGGCACCTGCGTGGTGACCACCGTGCTGGTCGCGCAGGCCACGGTGGGCCTGGGCCGTCACAAGTCGCTGCTGCGCTTCAGCGGTGCGCTGCTCGCGGGCCTTGCCGTGCTGCTCCTGGTGGGGGTGGCCATGCCCAACATGGAATCCCTGGCCTCACTGCTGGTGACGCTGGGCGCCATCACCTTCGTGGCGGCCTGGATCGCCTCCGGCAGCAGCCGGCTGTCCTACCTCGGCGTGCAGATGGGCGTCACCCTGTACCTGGTCCTGTTCCCCCGGCTCGGTCCGAACCTCGATCTGGTGCCCGCCCGCGACCGGCTGATTGGCATCCTGCTGGGCATCGCCGTGATGGGCGTGGTGGACGCCATTCTGTGGCCGGTCTTCACCCGGGCGTCGCTCCGGGAGAAGGTGGCCGACCTGCTCCGCCAGCTTGCCGGGATGCACCGCGAACTCCTGAACGGAACTCCGGACGGGGCCAGCGCCCGGGCGCTGGGCATTCATCGGGGGTTTGGCGAGGCGCTCACCCTCCAGGAAGAGCTGGTGTTCGAGACCCTGCCCGGGGACGAATCCAGCGGACCGGAACGGCAGCGGGTGCTGCGCATTCTGAGCCGGCTTCAATCCGTGTTCCTCGCCCTGCTGTCGCTCCAGCGCGAGCGGACGGCCGGAAGGGCGGAGGTCTCCGGGACCGGCCCGGCGGACGACCTGACCACACGCCTGGAGTCGCTGGCCCGGGTGGCGGCGGCCGGTCAGGCTCCCGCCGGCCGCCTGGCAGCGTTCGAGCGCTGCCCCCGCACGATGTCCCTTGTCGGGAACGGCCCTGAAGCGCGCCTCCAGCGCACCATCGCCGCGCTGGAATACGAAATGGAATCCGGAGTGTGCTCCCTGCATTTCGCAGATGCTTCCGGTGATTCAGGTTGAACCTCTCCGTCGAGGCTCACTCGACGCGGGCGTGGAACAAGGCCATCGGCCGGGGCGTGAACAGCAGCGGCTCGTAGGCGAGTTCACCGGTGAAGGTCAGGTTGGTCGCCAGGGGGAGCCACGCGGCGGCCATCGTGGCCGGCGAAGACGGCGAGTGCAGGACGATGTACCGGCCCGCCGTGCCATGGATTTCGAGGCGGGCTCCATCGCCGCCGGTGTGTTTCAGGTCCAGGCGCGGCGGCCGGGCCTCGGCGGCATCCCGATTGGCCCGCTCGACCAGGTTCACCTCGGCATCCCAGTAGGCGGGCAGGCGGTCCCAGGGATTGTTGAGCACATCGTCGGTGACGTAGAGGAACCCGGCATTCCGGGACTGTGCCAGACGCACCGCGTTGGTCAGGGCCGACGTCTCGGCCACGCTGTGCAGCAGGTGGCAGAAGCGATGCGCCGGATGCCGCTTCGTCCACGCCGAAGGCGAATACCCCGGATACCCGGTGCCGTCCTCGAAGGTGACTACCGTGTCCGCGGTCGGGCGGGTGACATACGACTCCTGGGTCGTGGTGCCGGGATTTCCGGTGATGTGGTAGGCGGGGTTCAGACGGAGAATGTGCTGCCGCAGGTCGGCATAGTACGCCAGCGAGGTTGCGCTGCCGTCGTTGCTCATCTCATCCAGGAAGAATCCATCCAGGGTGTAGAAGTCATGGTACCGGCGGATGTCCTCCTTGACGGCCTCCGCAACCCGCCGGCCATAGGCGGTCGAGACATAGCCGGTGACCCGCCCACCCGCGCTGCGCACCGCCTGGATGGCCCGGGTGTACTGGGGATTCACAGCATCCCCGGGGCCGCTGGCGGGATTCAGGATGGCGATCAGTGGCACCCGCCGGGCGGCCGCTGTGAGACGATCCCAGTCCCCGCCGGCGCGCGGACCAAAATAGGCCGGCACCATCAGGGCGAGTCCGTCCGCAAGGGCCGGAAGGAGTACGAAGGCTGCCAGGCAGGCGGTCCAAACGGTCTTCATGGGAGGTGGGAATTCAGTCGGCGGGTTCCCCGGAGGTCGCGCTAGCGACCCCAGGGCAAGGACCCAGGCCAGGGCACTGAGGATGAGGGGCCGGTTTATGCTCCATGCCGCAGGGACAATCATGAACCCCGGGGCGCCGGGTGTCATCCCGCAGTCCGGACCCAGATGGCGTTGCACCGGGTGGAAAGCGCCATCGGCAGTTCCCCTTTGCCCGATGTCCAGGTTGCGCTTCACTGCCGGCGTCTAGCCGCCACCCCCACGCCTCCTATGACCCCATCCCAGCAGCAGGCCCTGATGAGTCTCGCCCTCCACGCCGCCTATGCGGACGGCAACGCCACGCCCGAGGAGCAGGCGGCGGTCCGGAAGGTCGCCGAACGGTTTCAGAATGACGGGGTGCGCATGCCCAGCTTCGATCCCGAGGAGCGGGCCCGGGCGGTGAAGGATCTGGCAGCCCAGCTCCGGGGTCCGCTCACCGGTCTGGCCGCCTACGAGGCAGCGGTGGCCGTCTGCGAGGCGGACAAGGCCCAGTGCGCCGCCGAGCGGGGCTTCCTGACCACGCTCCGTGCGGATCTGGGACTCGACGAGTCGTATGCGCAGGAGGTCGAACGGCAGACCGACACCTGGACCGCCGCCTCGGCGGTGCCCACCCTCCCGGCCGCCCTCCCACCGCCGCTCCCCGCCGCCGCGGGATCCCGCAGCGCCACGGTGGGAGCGTCCGACCTCGACCAGACCATCCTCAGAAACGCCATCGCCGCCGGCGCGCTCGAACTGCTGCCCAGTTCCCTGGCCACCATGGCCATCGTCCCTTTGCAGATGCGCCTGGTGTACCGGATTGGACAGGCCCACGGCTATGAGCTCGACCGCGGACACATCCGCGACCTGCTGGCCACCGTGGGGGTGGGGCTGACTTCGCAGGTGGTGGAGGGATTCTTCGAGAAGGTCGCGCGGGGCGTGCTGGGCAAGGTCGCGGGCGGCCTCGGACGCGCCGTCGGGGGACAGGCCGCCAGCTCCGGACTCTCCTTCGTCACCACCTATGCCCTGGGACAGCTCGCCGTGCAGTACTACGCCGGCGGACGCACCTTCAGCGCCATTGAGCTGCGCCGCCTCTACGACAGCCTCATGGGACAGGGCCGCTCCCTTCAGGACCGCTACCTGCCCCAAATCCAGTCGCAGGCGTCCCAGATGAATCTCGCCAGCCTCCCCGCCCTGCTCAAGGGGGTGTGAAGCCGCGCACGGTTGCGCTACCTCCGGCTCAAGCGTCCCGACAACCTCACCCCCGGGAAAGGAACAGCGCCGCCAGCAGTCATTCAGCTCCGGCCTGCAGACCTTTCACGCCTGGAGGCCCTGCGCAGCCTGGGTCATCATCCCGTTCATGCGGCAACTTCACAATAGGCCGCACGCGATCGCGGCTCGGGAACCGGGCAATCCGCCAAGCGTAGGCCCTCGATGTGAAACTCGATGGCATCATGCATCTCGGTCTCCACTTCCTCCCGCGTATGTCCGGTCGCGATGCAGCCCGGCAGATCTGGGGAGTAAGCGGAAAACCCGGTGGCGGTCTCCTCAACAATGATGAGATAACGGCTCATTTCAGCCCTGATTGTTTGAGAATGCTGTTCTGTGTGCCCGGCGCAAGATCATCTCCCGGCTTGCCCGGAACGGTAACCACGCCCTGCTTACGGGTGTGTTTGTACTGACGGTGGCTTCCCCGGGTGCGGTCCAGATACCAACCGTCGACTTCGATCATGCGGATGATTTCCCGGACTTTCACTGATAGAAACTGACCGCACCCCCCGACCCTTCGTCAACCGGTCAGGAGCGGGCAGTGGGGACAGAGCGAAGCGAGAAGGGTGGGGACAGGACAGGTATCCCCAGGCGTGGCAGTGTGACCTGTGGTGGTCAGGGAATTTCTTCCAGGCGCAGCCGATACAGGGACCGGTCGGAAGCGGCGCCGGCATCCAAAACCTCCACCCGGTTTTCGAGCTCCCGGATTTCGGCGCCGGGAACCTCGGCCCATTGCACCGGCAACTCCGCGGTGGACCGCTCGAGGTGGTAGGTGGCTCCGAGGACCGGATTGGCCTCGGCGCGGAACGTTCCATTCTCCCGCCGTGGACGGGATAAGACCACATGGGGTTCCTCCGGAACTCCGATCGCCAGCAACGTTCCCCAGTCCGCAAAGGTGCGG
>JAFLEG010000162.1:0-806 GCA_017302195.1 Verrucomicrobiota bacterium | reverse complement strand
GCAAACCCGTGGAACCGCGCGCGCTCGGCCGCGAGGTCGGCGGCCAGGGCGGGACTCGCCGCCGCCAGGTAGCCATCCCAGACCGCATTCAGGCGGGCCACCTGATCCGCGGTGATCACCGCTTCCGCGCCGCTGCCCTGGAGGAATGGGATGAGTCCCGGGAGAAACCCCTCGAGCGTGCCCACGGTGCCCTCGCGCAGTGGGGCATCCACCAGGGCCAGTCGCAGCAGTTCGCCGGCATGTTTCAGGTAAAGTTGAATCAGCCGCCGTCCCTCTTCCGTGCGCTCCAGCCACGCCAACAGACTCCAGAGCGCCGCCAGGGCATCCGGCGCCAGCGTCTCGGCGAAGAGGTCGCCGGGCGGATCCACCGGTCCCCGCGGAAGATGCGCCAGATACACGACCCGGCCCCCCGTGGTCTGCGCCGTAAAGCCGACGATCCCGTCGCTGAGGCAACCGGGGCCCAGATCGGTCTCGAGCACCCGGCGGCCATCCAGCATCCCACCCTGGTTGCCAATGATCCGGGAGACCGCTCCGGCCCGCCAAAGATAGATGCCGTGATCCCCAAACGGATCGCCCGCCTCGAAGACCACATCGCCATTCCCGGCCCCCAGGCTCCAGTTTTCCAGCCGGGGCGCGATCAGGAGCCGGCCCCCGGGCAGGGGCGTCGCGGTGTCCACCAATCGCTCCAGACCGCTGCCGTCCAGATTCACGCGATAGAGGCCGGCACTGGAGTCCGCACAGGTGGCCGCAAAAACCACCGCCTCGCCGTCCATCGCCACCCTCCCAAACCCCGAGAATGGCGATAC
>JAFLEG010000161.1 GCA_017302195.1 Verrucomicrobiota bacterium | reverse complement strand
CCTGACCGTCGCCCTCAACCTGCGCCTGGGCCTGTGGCTGCCGCATCCCTCGGGAGGCAAGCCGCTGCGTCCGTGGTTTCCCGGACGCCTCTTCCTCCGCGAACTGCGCGGCAAAACCGTGGCATCCAACTCGTCGCATCCTGGCGCCCCCTCGCCGGACTACGTCCATCTCTCCGACGGCGCCCACTTCGAGAACTTCGGATTCTACGAGCTGATCCGGCGCCACTGCCGGTACGTCCTGCTCTGTGACTGCGGCGCCGATCCGGAAAACGCCTACGACGACTTCGCGGCATGCCTGCGGCGGATCCGCGAGGACTTCGGCGTCGAGGTGGAAATTGATTTTTCTCCCCTGCGGCCTGGTCCCGACGGACTCAGCGCACAGCATGTGGCGGTGGGCACCATCCATTACGACGGCCTGGGCGGCTCGGATAAAGGCACGCTGCTCTACTTCAAGCCCACCCTGACCGGCGACGAGCCCACCGATGTCACGCAGTACCGCCGGCAGAATCCGGACTTTCCCCAGCAGACCACCGCGGACCAGTTCTTCGACGAGGCGCAATGGGAGTCCTACCGGCGTCTGGGAGAGCACGCCGCCCACGTGGTCTTCCGATTCGCCGACCAGCGGGCGATGGACACGGTTCCACCCGCGAAGGCCGGGGAGGCCAGGGAGGACCGGCGCTCCAGCGCGGAGGGCATCTTCTTCCGCGCCTCCCGCCTGTGGAGGCCCGGATCCCGTGACAGCAGCGGGGACCTCGCGGCCCTGACCGAGCGGGCGTGCGCCCTGGAGGCTGCGATCCGCGACGATGCCCCGGACTTCCTGCGCGCCGAGTTCTTCCCGGAAGCCGGCGGCGCGTCCCCAGATGGACCGCGCGACGCCGCCGAGGAATCCCGGGCCCTGTTCTTCCTCATGCAGGTCACCCAGGTCATGGAGGATGCCTGGAACCTCTGCCACCTCGGCACCGAGGCGCAGCATCCGGTGAACGAGGGCTGGATGGCCTACATCGGCCGCTGGGCGGTGACCCCCAGCTTCCGCCGCTGGTGGCCGCTGCTCGGTTCCATGTACAGCGACGAGTTTCGACGCTTCATCGGGCCGCGCTTTCACCTCAATCTGGTTCTGGATCCAGCCGCCCAAAACTATGCCAAGGAGCGCATCCAGCTCCGGGAGGTGACAGCGTTCGACGAATCCGGAGTGGCCATGCGGGAATGGCGCCGCTGCGGACGCCGCTTCTCCCTGCAGGAATCAGACCGGGTGCCGAGAGGAGTGGACCGGTTCGAGCTCTGGTTCACGCTGGAGTCCCGTCCTGGATCCGCAGGGACGGCCCATCTTCCCCTCCACCTCCAGGTCGGCTTCGCCGAGGTGGAGCGTCTGGAGGACGGAGCCGCCGCTGTTGCGCAACTTGCCAGCCGGGATCTCTTCGTTCCGGACAGCCTCAAGGGCTGCGGATTCACAGAATCCCTGCTGGACCACCTCGTCCACCACTACGCCGAGCACAAAAAGGTCGTGGAGATGCGGGTACGCCTCGACAGCTCCCAGGGCCGTCGGGATCCCAATGCCCGCCTCCTGCGCATCCACCTGATCTCCTTCTTCAAGAGCCGCTTTTTCTCCTACCGCCGCCAGCCCGGCACCCAATCTGCGCCTGAAATCGAGGAACTCTCCCGCGACGTTCGTGGCGATGCCGAGGCCAAAAAACCCGACGCCGCCACCGACGTCCCGGTGGCGTGACGACCCGCCGTTGGAGCACGCGGCGTCCCCTACCCCAGCGCCAGCGGACCGGCCTCGCAGAGGCGGGGGTTGCCGAAGGTTTTGAGGTCGCGGCCAAAGGCGTGGGCGAGGGAGAGCCAGAGGCGGTTGTGCGGGGTGTGCTCCAGGTGCAGGGAGCGGCCGGTCTGGAATCCCAGGCCGCCGCCCACCAGGACGAAGGGGATGTTCTCGTGGGTGTGGCTGTTGCCCTTCCCCAGCTCGTTGGTCCAAAGGATCGTGGTGTGATCGAGCAGGCTCCCGCTGCCGCCCGGCTCGGGGATGGCATCCAGCTTCCGGGCCAGCGCCGCGATCTGCTCACAGAACCAGACGTTGATCTTCACCAGCTTCTCCTGGGACGACTCATTGAGGTCGGGATCGTGGGACAACGAGTGATGCCCCTCCTCGATGCCGAGCCAGCGCAGGCGCGCCTGGCCGACGGAATTGGTGAACTGCACCGAGGCGATGCGCGCCAGGTCGTTGGCGAAGGCGTTGACCAGCAGATCGGACTGCATCGCCGCCACGCGCGGCATGTCGTCGTTCTCGGTGCCGGCGCCGGGTTCCAGGACCGGTTCCGGATGCTCCAGCTTCTGCTCACGCACGGACTTCAGCTCCGCCTCCATTTCGCGCACCAGGGTGGCGTGCTGCTCCAGACGGTCGCGGTCCTCGGCGGTCAGTTGCGTGGCGACCCGCCGGAGATCCTGGTGTACGCCGTCGAGCACGCTGCCCAGGCTCTCCTGGTCCTTCATGCGCCCGTAGAGCTTCTCGAAGAGCAGGTAGGGGTCGTCCACCGGAGCGACCGGCTGGTTCGGACCGGCATACGTCCAGCGGGTCCAGGGATCCGCGCGGTGCGGAACGGCGACACCGAGTTCCAGCGACCCGAACCGGGTGCGCGTCTCCTCGCGGGACTGCAGGTGGTTCTTCAGCTCCTGGTCAATGGAGATGCCGCTGGCCCAGCCGGCCGGAGTGTCGGAGCCGCCCTGGATGTTGCCCGGGAACAGCTCGATGCCGGTGAGCAGGCAGCTCATGCCGCGCATGTGGCCGTCGCCGTCGCCGCGGACTCGGTTGCACAGGCCCTTGACGGTGAGGGTGCGGCTCTTGAACGGCTCGAGCGGGGTGAGAATGCGGGGCAGTTGAAAATCCGCACCGGCTGCCTCCGGCCAGAAGTGCGGCGGCACGGTGCCGTTGGGAGTGAAGATGAAGATCATCCGCTGCCGGCCGCCCGAAGCCGTCGGTGTGGCGAGGGACGGCAGCCCGCCCAGGAAGGGCATGACGGCGGCGGACAGCCCGAGGCGGCCCAGGAACTGACGGCGTTGCAGGAGGTTCATGGCGCGGGGGGGAGATGGGTTTCGTATCCGTGGAGGGCGGCGAGGGTGACGATGGACTCCACAAGCTGCCGGATGTGGCATCCGGACTCCAGAAAGCCGCGGTCGAGCCGGGCCAGGGTGTCGGGTCCATAGGCGGCCGGCGCCTGCTGCACGGTGTGCTGGAACAACTGCCGCACGAAGCCCCGGCGGGCTTCGTCGCTGGATGCCGCATGCGCGGCCACGTCGCGGGGTCCCCGCAGCAGCAGTCGCTCGCCGTCCGCGGTGAGGTACTCGGAGACGGCATCCACCGGCTTGGCGTTGTCCACGGTGCGGAAGCGCCCGACGGCATCAAAGTTCTCCAGGCTGAATCCCAGCGGATTGATGGTGGCGTGGCATCCCATGCAGGCATCCTTGCGGGTCAGTTCCGTGACCTTCTCCCGCATGGTCAGCGAGGGATCGAAGCGGTCGTCCATGAACTCGATGGCCATCGGGGGCGGCTTGAGAAAGCGGCCGAGGACGTTGCGGGTGAGGAAGACGCCGCGGTGGATCGGCGAGGAGGACCGGTGGTAGGCGAAGGTGGTGAGCAGGAACGGATGGGTGAGCACGCCGGCGCGCTGGGCCGGATCGAAGCGCACGCGCTGGAATCCCGCGCCTTCTGGAGGCGGCACACCGTAGAAGGCGGCGAGGCGGGCATTGAAGGGAACCGAGTCGGCCAGCAGCAGCTCGCGGTAGTCGGAGCGCTCGCTCCAGACCACCTCCTCGACCAGCAGTTCGAGCGAGCGGCGAAGGTCGGACAGCAGGGCGGCGTCAAATCCGGGAAAGGCGCGCTCATCCTTCGAGATGTCGTCGGCCTCCTCCATGGACAGCCAGTGCTCGAAGAAGCCGCGGAGTTTGGCGCGGGCGGGCGGGGTGGCGAGCAGCCGCCGGACGTGCTCCCGCACCTGTTCCGGACTGCGCAGCGCACCGCGGGTGGCCGCCCCGATCAGGGAGGCGTCCGGGAGCGAATCCTGGAGGAAGAGAGCCAGGCGCGATGCGACGGTGAAGTCGTCGGGGACGCCGCCGAGGTCCGGATACAGGAACTGCGGCGCAGTCAGCGCGCGGAGCATCACCCGCTTCACCGCGGTCTCCGGAGGCAACCCGGGGGTGAAGAAGCCGGTGACCCGGGACGCCACCAACTCCGGCGTGAGCGGGCGCCGGGCGGCGCGCTCGGCGACCGCCGTGGCGAACGCGTGCAGACGTTCGCTGCGGCGGGGATCCCGGGCGCCGGATCCGGACAGCAAGTCCAGCCGGGTCATGACCTCGTCGGACACCTCCAGCGCGTCGCGGGTGACGGCCTCGTGCCAGGACTTGGAGACCGCGGTGCCGCGCTCGTATCCGAGGCTGCCGTCATCGGGAGGCAGCGCGGTCGCGGCGACCACCAGCGGCTGCGAGGGATCGGGCGACAGATGGACCGCATCCGGCACCGACCACACGCCGTGGGGCGGACGCCACTCCAGGGTGATGGCGGCATTGGTCTCCTTGAATTTGAAGTAGTCGAGCCGCAGCGGATAGGTGCGGCCGCCGAGCAGGTGGAGCCGCGCGACGCCCTCGCGCGTCATGCCGCCCGAGCTCACCCAGAGATCAATGAGCGCCGGCGCCCGCCGCGCGTCGCTGTCGTCTCGCCGGTTGCTGTCCCCGGCCCGCAGGGCCTCGTTGATGTACAGCCGCGCGCCGTTGGGCGTGCGCAGCCGGAATTCGTACATGCCGCTGTGGGGCGCGATCAGGGAGCCCGACCAGGCGATCGAAAATTGGTCGGCGGTGATGCCGTCCACCGGACTGTTGGTGCCCCAGTTGAAATCCACCGCGGCATCGGTGCGCGCCAGGACCTCCCGGTCCTTCTTGTTCATGCCCTTTGACTGGTACAGCACGGCGCGCAGCCCCCCCGGGGCGGCGGGCGGGAGCGGCGGGAGAAATTCCCCGAAGAGGTCCGCCACCGATTCGCGGAACTGGCGGTTGGTCAGCCGGACCACGTCCACCCGTGCCGGACGATTCCGCGCGCGCGCAGCCGGCGAGTAGAAGGCGTCGAAGATGTACTGGGCAACGGCGGTGGCGTCGGGACCGACGCAGAGCTCCGGTTTCTCCTCGGGCATCGTACGCTCAATCAGCCGCGCCAGGGAATCCACCGGGCGGTCGCCGTGCAGCGTCTCGTCGTACTTCCCCGCCACGCCCTCCCCGCGTTCCCCGTGACATTCCACGCACAGGCGCCGGTAGATCGCCTCGCCGGATTCCCCGGCGCACGCTGCGACGAATCCACAGCCCGCCGTCAGCAGGATCAGCAGGCGCCGGAAGAGAACAGGACGTCGCATGGCAGTACCTGCGGAAGCATATCCCGGATCGGATCTCGGCAAAGCAAGTTCCGACTTGGGTTCCGGCTTCGGTTGGTCTCGCCACTGGCGCCGGGGTCCGGTTGACTTTCCGGCACATGAGCAGCGCACAGACCCCGCGGGAACTCGGCTACCGCATGCCCGCCGAGTGGGAACCCCACGCCGCCACCTGGCTGACCTGGCCGCGGCCCGACGGGATCAGCTTTCCCGGACGCTACGAACCGATTCCCGATGTGTACGCGCGGTTCATCTTCCATCTCACCCGCCACGAACCGGTCCACATCAACGTGTGGAACGACGATCTGGCCGAAATCATCCGCAAGGCGCTGCGCACCCATCACGTGCCGGCGGACCGGGTGCACCTGCACCCGTTCCCCTCGTACGAGCCCTGGTGCCGTGACCACGGTCCGATGTTCGTGGTCCGGGACCGCGGAGGGCTGCGGGACCGCGCCGTGGTGGACTGGGGCTACAACGCCTGGGGCGGCAAGTATCCCCCCTTCGATCTCGACGACGCCATTCCACAGCATGTGGCGCACCTGCGCGGGCTGCCGACCTTTGCACCTGGGATTGTCATGGAGGGCGGCGCGCTGGACGTCAACGGACGCGGCACGGTGCTGACGACGGAGGCCTGCCTGCTGCACGAGAACCGGAATCCGCATCTGAAGCGCCCCCAGATCGAGGCCTTCCTGCGCGACTACCTCAACGTGACCCAGATCCTCTGGCTCGGGGATGGCATCGCCGGCGACGACACCGACGGTCATGTGGACGACCTGGCGCGCTTCGTCAGCCCCGACACCGTGGTGACCGTGATGGAGCCCGATCCGCAGGATGAAAACCACGAACCACTCCGGGAGAACCGGGACCGACTGCGCACCCTCCGGGACCAGGACGGGCAGCCGTTGCGCATCGTGGAACTCCCGATGCCCCGCCGGATGGAGATCGAGGACCAGCGCCTGCCGGCCAGCTATGCCAACTTCTACATCGCCAACGGACTGGTGGTGGTGCCGACCTTCCAGGATCCGCAGGATGCCCGGGCGCTGGACATCCTGCGCCCGCTGTTTCCGGGACGCGAGGTGATCGGGCTCGACTCCTCGGACCTCATCTGGGGCCTCGGCTCCTTCCACTGCATCAGCCAGCAGGAGCCGGCCTGAGCGCCGGGCCCTGGGGGGGCCTGGAGGAAGGTGAGCGCCGGCGTCCGCACACAGAAACAGCGCGCCGACGCCCACCGGCCGGGCCGCCACAAGGAGACCGCGCTCATCGAACCGCGGAACCACCGATCGGACAACAACGCCCCAGTGAACTCGCGGTGACAGGTGCCAGCGCGGGATCATCCTCGCAGATCACTGCCGGGCGTTCCGGGAAGTTCCTGTTCCTGACAGGTGAAGACCCCTAGTCCGCCTTCAGATGCCGAATCCAGCTCTCGAGCATCGGTGCGATGGGAGGGTCCGGTTGGAAGGAGATGCCGGGATGGGATGGATGACGCTCCGGTTGAACGAGTCTCTGGTAAAGAAGGGACTTTCCCGGATCGCCCGGGACCACAATTTGAGCGCCCTCGATGCCGAGGTTACCCGCCACGGGGGCGCCGTGGATCAGCCCGGAGTCGGCAAGTGGCGTGCCGATCCGGGCGTCAAATCCGCCCGGAGCCAAACCGCCCGGGCGATGGCAGACAGCGCAGTTTCCGTGAAGGTAAGACCGGACCTTTTCCTCATTCGACGCCCCCTGCTCATGCCAGCTCCGAAACTGCTGAAACTGCGCGATGGCGTTTGTCGAGAGGGGTGGACTGAACAGATCGCGGAACTGCCGCAATAGCGGGATCAGTTCTCCGGCCGAGCTGGGGTAATAGTAGGCGGGGTTTGAACTCGGCCACGAGATGCGGTCGTCGGATCCTGGAAACCACCAAGTCACCGGCTGGGACATCCTGGGTCCGCCCTGATGGGGGGCCATCCAGATGGGGCCCACGTCCGCCAGTTCGTCCCTCAACACCAGGTCCGCATCCTCCGCCTCATCAATCGGAGTCGGGTTCGGCGGCCGCCACCGATACGAGGCGCCGTAGCCCCACGGGTCTCCGACCACCACCAGCCGCGTTTCAATGGTCACCTGGCCCTTCCCGTTGCCGAAGACCGCGCCCGCCGGATGGATGACGTAGTTGCGGACAAACACAGTCCCCGGAGGAACGATCAACTTCCCCGAGCCGGTGAGCTTCAGGGTTCCGCCCGGCGGCAGAGCGATGGCGTTTTGCTCGCGAACTCCGCGAGCCCAGGCTCCATGAACCTTGTGGAACCACCGGCTGCCGGCCGCGGCAAGCCGTTGTCCCAGTTCCGTCCGCCGGATGGTCCTTGGCAGATCCCGCGGGTTGCCCGGCAGACCCATGGCGACCTGAAGGTGAACAGCCGGCGGCTCCAGCACCGGCGAAGCTGGATTCCCATCCGACAGGTCCTGATACCGGATGCGCACCAACGAGCCAGAATTCGTCGTCGCCGTGCCCGGGGTACTCGCATTGGTTCCGCGATTCAGGACGAACAGGGATCCCCTGGCGTCGAATTCCAATGCCACCGGGTGCTCCAGGTGTCCGGCGAATGGCATCACCGAGTCCGGCCGGTCTGGATCCAAGGCACGGATCCAATTGGCCCCGGAATCGGCAAAGAAGAACCGACCGCGCCACTCGGTTGGCCAGGGGGACCGTCGGGAGCAAAATGCACCTCC
>JAFLEG010000160.1 GCA_017302195.1 Verrucomicrobiota bacterium | reverse complement strand
GAAGGGTGCCGACGAATGAGGAGCTCCCGATGACCGCACTCCTTCGGATTGCCCTCCGGGGAGTTGTGGGATCAGGAACCAGGCCCCGGTGTCGGCAGCCGCCGGAGAAACTCCCGGCAGGATTGGGCGACGTCGGGAGTGTTCAGGATGGCTGAGACCACGCAGATCCGGGTTGCTCCCGCGTTCAGGACGGCATCAAGGTTGTCCAGGGTGATGCCCCCAATGGCAAACCAGGGGAGGCGGAGATGGGCTGCCGCCCAGCGGACGTACTCCAGCGTCACGGCCGGACGACCGGGCTTGGTGCCGGTCGGAAAGATGGGGCCGACGGCGACATAATCCGCCCCCGACGCCGCAGCACGGAGCGCCTGGGCCGGCGCGTGGCTGCTGAGTCCGATCTCCGTTGGCCCTTCCGGATTCCGCAGGTGGGCGACCGTCGTGCCGCCTGGATCAAAGAAATCCTCCTGTCCGAGATGGCAGACCTCGGCGCCCACACTTCGGGCCACCTCCGGATGATCATTGATCACCAGACGGACACCAGCAGCATGGGTGATCGGCACCAGGGTCTCCGCCATCCGCTGAATGGCTCCGGGAGTGGAGCCTTTGGCCCGGAGTTGGATCAGATCCGCCCCGCCGTCACAAAGGTCCCTGGCGACTTCGGCAGGCAGGCGGCCGGACAGGTAGGCGGTATCCACAAAGGCGTAGAGGCGGCATTCGGCGAGCGGTTTCATGGCGGCAGCGCTCGATTCAGGCCTCCGTCGTTCCTGAGGATTCCGGCAGATCGGACAACAGGCCCTCGACCTCCGCCAGCGGACCCTCATGGTGCTGTGCGATGGCCAGGTCCCTGGCCTTGAGGAAGGCGGCGCGGGCTTCGGCGATCCGGCCCAGCTCCAGATCACATTTCCCGATCAGAATCTGGACCGCCATCCAGTCCGGCTTTCGCGCGAGCGCCGCCCCCAGGTGCCCGCGGGCCTCTGCAGGGTTGCCCTGATCCAACAGCGCGCGTCCCAGGCTGAATCGCGCGAGTTCATTGTCAGGAAACTGGGTGGCCAACTGCCGGTGTCGTGCCAAGGCATCCATCGGAGGATGATTTCACCCCGCGTCGTGAACCCCAAGGCAATTGAAGGCTGCCGCCGGCCCGAGTTCAGGCGAAGAGGTTCAATGCAGGGAAGGCGCGTCCGAGGATGGGCGCGGCGGGAGTCCGCAGCCACTGCTCCAGGACGGTGGTGTACACCTGGCGGAAGTCGGTGGTGAACTGCAGGTCGCCATGGAGGCGCTGGTCGGGGGCCAGCGAAGGCATGACCCCGTGAAACCCGGGACGGATGTGCTCGCCGATGATAAAGAGCGGGGCGGCGGCTCCGTGGTCGGTGCCACCGCTTGCATTTTCGGAGACCCGCCGCCCGAACTCGCTGAAGGTCATGACCACCACCCGCTCCTGCTGGCCCAGCGAGCCGAGATCGGACTGGAATGCCGCCAGGGCGTCGCCGAGTTCGGAGAGCAGACGCTGATGGGTGGGAGCCTGCTGGGTGTGGGTGTCATAGCCTCCATGGCTGACAAAGTACACCCGCGTGGACAGGCCTCCGGCAATCATCCGGGCGACAAATTGAAGATCCCGCGCCAGGCGGGAGTTGGGGTAGGCGGCCCGGTTCCGGACGCGTTCCGAAACGGAGCGGATTTGGTCGGAGCTTACCTGGGCCTGAAGCGCAGTCCGTTCCAGGTAGTCGAGCGCTGACCCGGAGGGCGGAGTTCCGCCTGCGGCCTCAATACTCCCCCCGGTGCGGTCCAGGGATCCGGTCAGGGCGTCCCCGTCCGTGCGGGTCATCCGGCGGTAGAATCGGTCGCCCCCCGCGCCTTCCTCCTCGTCGTCAGCGGGATCATCCCCGGCCACATACCGATATGCCTCCGGGGTGTTCACGGCGACGCCCGCCGGTTTTTGCGAGGCAAAGGCCAGCGGATTCTGCCGCGCCACCGCCACGCCGATTACGGGATCCGCCCCTGGGCAGGCGTGGTCGAAGTAGCGTCCAATCCAGCCCTGACTCGAAACCTGGTCGCTGTCGGTCGCGGTCATCCAGATGTCGGTGCTGCGGAAGTGCGAGCGATTCGCGTTCGGATAGCCGACCGCATGGATCGTGGCCAGCCGCCCCTCGTCGTGCAGGGTCTGCAATCCCTTCAGTGCCGGGTGCAGTCCGAAGGCATCGCTGAGCTTCAACACCGCGGCACCATCCAGCCCCAGGGTGGGGCGCGCCTTGCGGTACTCGTCGTCGAGGCGGGGGATGACGGTGTTGAGGCCGTCGTTGCCACCGGCCAGTTGGAGCAGCACCAGGATGGTCGCGTCCCGCCCGGTGGTCGCCGCAATCGCGGATCCCTCGGCCTCGGTGTGGAGGCGGTCGAAGGTGGCGGCGAGGAATGAGGGAACGGTCCCGGTGAGGGCGCCTCCCAGCGCGCTGCACCTGAGGAAGGCGCGGCGGGTATGCAGGATCGGGGAGTTCATGGCAGGTGAATGGGATCTCAATGGAGCTGGAACTGGGGGGTGCACAGGGCGAGCCGCAGCACGCCGCGGATGTCCTCCTCATCCAGCGTTCCCTGGGCGTTCAGGTACTCCCGAAGCGAGGTCCGTATCCGGTCTGGAAACGGGGCGCCTGAAAAGCGGTCTTCAATGGCGGTCAGCAGTTGCCCGGGATCCCGGCGCTGTTCGTTGCTGAACAGTGCCGAAGGATCGGCGGCACCGGTCCGCCACGCTGCACTGCGCACCGGTTTGCGTGTCGGTCCCCGGTCAGCCATTGCGAGGGAGTTCTCGCCGGTGACCAGCAGCAGGGCGAGATTGTGCCGGCTGAGCAGTGTGTTGGTGTTGATCCACGCCAGTCCGCCTTCCCACCCCCGGACGTTGGGCGGGTTGAACGGCTCCTGGCCAAGCTGACGCAGGGCCATTGCACAGGCCGGGGCCGGCGGCAGCGGACGTTCCAGCTGGCGACAGGCACCGGCCAGCAGCTCCACCGGACTTTTGATCCGGTTGTGCATCACGGCCGGATCATGGAAGTCCCGGGATTGGAGGACGGTTTGCAGGAACGGACGGAACCGGCGTCCCTGGGCGCGGAAGTGTTCGGCAAGCGCCTCCTGCAGGCGGGGTGTCGGCGGTGCACCGGCAAGAAAGGTCCACAGCCGCCCGGTGATGAATCGGTCGGCCTGCGGTTGAGCGACGATGAGATCCAGGACCTCGCCCACGCCCAGCGGTCCGGTGCGGCCCAGCACCGTCTTGTCCCCGGGCACCCGGAGGCGGTCGCGGAACACTGGCTCCTGTGTCCGGCGGTCGAGGGTGAGTCCGGCCAGGGCCCGCGCGGTTTCGGCAACGTCGCGCTCGGTGTAGTGGCCTTCACCCAGCGTGAACAGCTCCAGCAGCTCGCGGGCGAAGTTCTCGTTGGGATGGGCCGGACGGCTCTGGGCCTGATCCAGCCAGATCAGCATGGCGGGATCCCGGGTCACCGCCGAGAGCAGGGCCCGCCACGAACCGGCGCCCGCCCGGCGGAACAGGTCGTTCTGCCGCCACATCAGATAGGGATCCCGCACCTTGACCACGCTCGTGGCAAAGTGCCCGTGCCAGAACAGGGTCAGCTTTTCCTGGAACGGATGCGGTCCCGTCACCATCCGCTGCAGCCACCCGTGCTGGAGTTGGAGCAACTGCCGGCGACGTTCCCGGTTGCGCTCCTGCTGCAGGCGTCGGCGCTGCTCGGGACTCGCCTGGCGCAGGGCGCGCAGCGTTTCGCCACGGTTTGGATCTGGGGTGGCCCAGTCCGGACGCCACACCGGGGCGGGCGCCTCCTCCCAGTTCACCAGCCGCGCCACGGCAGCCCCGGGCGCCATCGCGGCCAGTGCGGCGGTTTCCGCGGGTGTGCCACCGAACCCGGCCCGGTTCAGCAGGTGCGTTGCAGCGGCCCGGTTCCACGCTGTGGTGGGAAGCGGCTCCAGCATATGCGGTGTGAGACGGCAGGGATCTGCCAGGGGTTACGTCGGCCGTCGGAAGGCCGGGATCCCAGCATGCCCTCACGTCCCGCATAACGTCCGACAGGGCGGGGTTCCGGGCGGCGGCGGATCGGCGAATTTCGCGTCCTCGGAACGCAGTTCGAATGGCGTCTGGAGCACCGTCAGCAGCTGGTCAAAGGGGGACATGTCGCCCTCCACGGCTGCGTCGAGCACCGCCTCGACCTGATGGTTGCGGGGAATCACTGCCGGATTGCATCGCTGCATGGCGGCTCGGACCGCCTCGAGGGACTTCCCCTGGGAATGCAGGCGGGCCTTCCACGAACAATGCCAGTGGCGGAACCCCGCGTCGTTGGAGATGGATCCCGGGTCCTCCATCGCGTCCCCGAGTTCCCGGAAGGTGTTGGTGAAATCGGCTCCTGTCCGGGTCATCCAGTCGAGGAGGTCCCGGACCAGATCCTCATCTCCGGCCTCGGGTCCACGCAGTCCGAGTTTCGCCCGCGCCATGTCCATCCAATGGCGGTGGAAGTGAGCCGGAAATTCGCCCAGGACCTCCTGGGCGACGGCGACAGCGGAGGCGGGGTGGGCATGGAGCAGGGGCAGGAGTGACTCGGCGAGCCGGGTCAGGTTCCAGAGGGCGATGTCGGGCTGGCGTCCATAGGCGTACCGGCCGTGGGCATCAATGGAGCTGAAGACCGCGGCGGGATCGCAGGCATCGAGAAAGGCGCAGGGTCCGTAGTCCAGCGTCTCGCCGGAGACGGCCATGTTGTCCGTGTTCATCACGCCGTGAACGAATCCGACCCACTGCCAGCGCGCGATCAGCGACGCCTGCCGTTCGACAATGGCCGCGAGCAGGGCGGCGTGGGGATTCCTTGCCGCCCGGGTTGCCGGGAAATGCCGTGCGGAGGTATGGATGGCCAGGGCTTCAAGCGCTTCACGGTCCCTGCGGGCTGCGGCCCATTCGAAGGTTCCCACCCGGATATGGCTGGCGGCCACCCGGGTGAGCACGGCCCCGGGACGCGGTGTCTCCCGGAAGACCGGTTCACCGGTGGACACCACCGCCAGGCTGCGGGTGGTGGGAATGCCCAGAGCCTGCATCGCCTCGCTGATGAGGAACTCGCGCAGCATGGGCGCCAGGGCGGCGCGTCCGTCGCCGCCCCGGGAGAAGGGGGTGCGTCCCGCCCCTTTCAACTGGATGTCCCACCGCTCGCCGTCCGGCGTCCGGTGCTCCCCCAGCAGGATGGCCCGCCCGTCGCCGAGGATGGTGAATCTGCCGTACTGATGACCGGCATAGGCCTGCGCCAGCGGCTGGGCGCCATCAGGGAGCCGATTGCCGGAGAAGAGGTCTGCGTTCCCTGCCTGCGCGAGCCATGCAGCGTCCAGTCGGAGCCCGTCCGCCAGGTTCCGGTTGAAGACCACCCACTGCGGCATCGGGACGCGACCGGGGCGGACGGTCGCGTGCAGGGCCTCTGGAAGGCGGGCGTAGGAGTGATCCCAACACCAGCCGCCCTGCTCGCCGGACGGTTTCGGAACAGGAGGCATGGATGGGCCTGCGGACGGGGTCGCTCAGGTCACCGCATGGGCTTGCAGGTCCTCCAAGGACACAAATTCCAGAGCGGAGACATGGGTGGCTTCCAGCACCACGGAGGGCGCCCTGCCGTTCTGGAAGGCCTCCACCCAGCGGCTGACACACAGGCACCAGCGTTCTCCAGGCCTCAGTCCGGGAAAATCATACTCGGGGGCGGGGGTGATCAGGTCGTTGCCCTGATCCCGGCTGAAGGCGAGGAACTCGTCGGTCATCACGGCGCAGATCGTATGAAGTCCGCGGTCCCCCGGTCCGGTCCGGCAGTAACCGTCGCGGTAGAATCCCGTTTGGGGCACGAAGCAGCAGGGCTGCAGGGTCGTTCCCAAAACATTGGTTGGCACACCCGACGATGTGGATGGAATGCCACGTCGTCAAACGCCCAACCGCCGTTCAGGGGTTGCTGGGACGCCAGTCCAGGAACTTCAGCCGCACCGAGGTTCGGCCGTTGTAGGTTTCCAGTTGCGGGACCGCTGCCAGGTCGAAGGTTCCGCCCGGCGGTGCGGTCCGGGCCTCCGCGCCGCCCCACCAGAGGACGTCCAGCACACCGCCCCCGTCGGTGATGCGCAGCTTCCAGTGCTGCTGCTCGCGCCCCAGACGCTGCGGCGGGCAGGCGAGGGTGACGCGGGGGATGAGGATCTGGACGGCCGGGTTGCCCTGGCCGAAGGGCTGGAGGCGCATCAGTTCCGTCACCGTCGTCACGGTGAGTTCGCGCGCGGGGACTTCGGCATCCAGTTGGAGTTCCGGCAGGAGGTTTTCGACCCGCAGGACCCTGCGGGCGCAGTCGTTGAGCCGCACGCGCAGCGCGTCCAGATGCTCCGGACGGAGGGTCACCCCCGCGGCCATGGCGTGGCCGCCGTGCTTCTCCAGCAGGTCGCCGCATTCCCGCAGCGCCGCGGCCAGGTCGAATCCGGCCACGCTGCGTCCCGAGCCGCGCCAGGACCCATTGTCCCCGCCGAAGATCAGTGTGGGCCGGTAGAACTCGCGGAGGACCCGGGCGGCCACAATGCCGACCACGCCGATGTGCCAGTCGGAGGCGCCCTCCACGATGACCAGGTCGGCGTCCGGACGGAACTTGGCGCGCACCTGTGCCAGGACCTCCTCGGCAATGCGCTTCTCGATGGCCTGGCGGTCCCGGTTGGTGGCGTCGAGCGCCTCGGCAAGGGGGCGGGCGGTTTCGACATCCTGGGCGAGCAGGAGTTCCAGCGACGCCTCGGCCGTCTCCAGGCGCCCGGAAGCATTGAGGCGGGGACCCAGTTGGAATCCCACCTCATACACGCCGACGGGCGAGCGGGTCTGCGCCACCTCCTTGAGCGCCACCAGTCCGGGGCGGGCGGTGGTCTCCAGGCGCTTCAATCCCGCGGTGACCAGGATGCGGTTCTCCCGGACCATGGGCACCAGGTCCGCGACCGTTCCGAGAGCCACCAGGTCGAGGAGTGGCTTCATGTCGAAGCGGGAAAAGCCCTCCAGGTCGCGCTCGCGTCCGCGTCGCAACACCGCATGCAGGAGCTTGAAGGCGAGGCCGGCCGAACAGAGTTCCCGCTGGTCGGGAAGCGCGGCTCCGGCCAGTTGCGGATTGACCAGCGCCACGGCGGCGGGTCGGGGGTCGCTGACCTGATGATGATCCAGTACCAGCACGTCCACTCCCCGCGCGGTCAGCCAGCGGATCTGTTCCACCGCCGTGGATCCGCAGTCCACGGCCAGCAGCAGGGTCACCGGGAACCGGGCCAGGCAGTTCTCAACACCCGCCTGGCTCAGGCCGTAGCCCTCGTCGAGGCGGTGCGGCAGGAAATGATCCACCTGCCAGCCGAGGGCGCAGAAGCCTGTCTCCAGGAGCGTGGTGGCGGTAACGCCGTCCACATCGTAGTCGCCGAAGATCACCACCCGCTCCCCGGAATCCCGCGCGGCGAAGAGCCGGTCCACGGCACGGTCCATCTCAGGCAGCGTGAACGGATCGGAGAGTGCCTTCAGGCGCGGCTCAAGAAAGGCCCGGGCGGCCTCCGGATGCTCCAGACCCCGCCGGATCAGGCAGTGGGCGAGCAGACGGCCGATGCCCAGAGCAGACTCCAGGGGTCGGGTCCGCTGCGGGTCGGCGGCGGTGACGATCCAGCGATGGGTCATCCGAAAATCCTCCGGAAGAGAGCCTGCACGGGATCCGCAATCCATCGCCAGGCGGCCAGGAACAGGTGCACGTTCAACATCCCCATGACGGCGATGTACAGGGTGGCGCCCAGGGTGGCGGCATACCCTGCCCAGATCATGACCCCGTCGCGTTCCATCATGCTGGCAGCGACCAGGAGGATGCCAACGGCGGGCGTCAGGTTGGAAAAGGGAATGATGGGGGGGATGGGCGCCGCCAGCAGCAGTCCCCCGTAGATGAGCACGGTCGCGTTGCACTGACGCGCCCGGGCGCCCTGCAGCCATGCGGGACCGCGTGGCCGGGTGAGTTTCTCGACCCATCCCAACACGCGGATGCTTGCCGAGATCACCCGGGCGAGGACCCGACCCTGCACGCGGCGCCGCCCAAGCTGGCGGGGCAGCCGGGCGGATTCCCCGC
>JAFLEG010000016.1 GCA_017302195.1 Verrucomicrobiota bacterium | reverse complement strand
GGACGGCTACTTTCGAATGTCAGTGATTCGGGGTGTGGGCGTGTCACCGCCATTCGGACAGGCCGTCGGGACCGAGCAACGCTTCGTAGCCGGCGGGCCATGGGTCGAGCCAGCCGATGCCCGGGTACCGCTGGAGCCGGGCCATGCGCTGAGCCAGGGCGCGAGGATCCGGGCGGAAGCGCTGGCAGGCTTCGAGGTGGAGGGATCGCAGGGAAGCCTCAAGGTCCGAGGACCAGTCTTCGCTGTCCTGCACCGCCATCACCAACGCCTCGGATTTCCAGAGGGCCAGTTCGACGGCCTCAGGGACGGCGGTGGCGGTCGGGCAGTCGAGTGCGGTTTGCAACAACCGCGGCAGCCAGACGATCCGTCGTTCGACGGGACCCGAAGCCCTCCACGACACGTCGGCAGGGATGTCGGTGAGCTGATGAATCAGCTCCCGGAGCGCCGGGGCGTCATAATCCCCCCGCAGGGCGGCCGCCCGCCAGGAGAGGAGCCTGGCCATCTCTGGATCCAGATCCGCAAGCTCCAGGAGCCATCCTTCCAAATGGTTCCTGGGACATTGGCCGAGGTTGTTGGCCAGGTTCGCACGGGTATCATGGGTCCATTCCATGGAGGTCAGGATCCTTGAACCCCTGGGACAACCGCGGTCTGACGTGCGGGGGCGAAGAGGGACAGTGTCAGTGACGGAAAAGACATTCGAGGGTTGATGCGGGGTGGCGGTTGGATCCTATCGCTGGGTGGCGGATGGGGTGGTGGGGTGAGGCTCTGTACAGTGCGCCACCAGGAACTGACGTGGTGGTGCCTCCACACGCGCACGGCTCGGCGGGAGAGTCCGACCCGTCCTTCGGACGGGTGGATGGGTACGTTGAACTCCCCACGGTAGATCTGCCGGCGTACCGACGTGGCGGCGCCCCGGGTAGGGCGAGGCTCCCCGCCGAGCCGTACGCGAAACCACGAACGCGGCTGGTGGTGACTCCAGACGCTCACGGCTCACCGGGAGGTTCGCCCTACCGGGTCTGGGCGGATACAGAATGCCAGGCGATGGGCGCCGGTTCATGGGGAGCCTGGCCCCACCGGTGTCGGGATTGGGGGCGTGGGAAGGCGGGTGTGACGGGCGCTCGTTCTAGCCCGGCTTTTTCGTCGAGAGGCGGGCGGCGAGGGCTTTGAGGTCGTGCCTCTTCAGCACCCCCTCGACCAGCTCGGGCAGTTTGTTGGGGGTGCAGCCGAAGCACGGGATGCCTCCCGCGGAAAGCTTCCTCGCCACCTGTTCATCGAAGATGGGAATGCCGCTGTCAGACAGCGCCAGCAGGCAGATCACGCGCACGCCGGACGCCGCCATCTCGTGCATGCGCCGGATCAGTTGCGACTGGTTGCCGCCCTCGATCAGGTCGCTGATCAGGAAGAAAATGGTCTGGGCGGGATCGGTGACGAACCGGGCGCAGTACGACACCGCCTTGTTGATGTCGGTGCCGCCGCCGAGTTGCACCCCGAAGATCATGTCCACCGGGTCGTTGCCGCACTGCTCGGTCAGGTCCACGACCTCGGTGTCGAAGGCGACCACCCGCGTCTTCATCGCCGGCAGCGAGGCGAAGATCGCCCCGGTGACGGACCCGTACACCACGGACTCCGCCATGGAGCCGCTCTGGTCCATGCAGACGATGACGTTCCACTTGTTGGTCCGCTGCGAGCGGGCGTGGAAGTGGACCTTCTCCGGGACAAGGGTTCCGAGGGACGGCTGGTAATGCTTCAGGTTGCGGCTGACGGTCCATTTCCAGTCAATGTTGGCCGAACTGGGAATGGGCGAATGCTCCCTGCGGTTCAACGCGCCCAGCACGGCCTGGCGAATGCCCTGTTCGAGGCGCCGCTTGATCTGGTCCACGACCGTCTGGACGACCTGGCGCGCCGTGTCCTTGGTGCGCTCCGGGATGCGCCCCTTGAGGGACATCAGGGTGCCGACGAGCTGCGGGTTCGGCTCCACCTGCTTCAGCATCTCGGGCTCGAAGAGCAGTTGCGTCAGTCCCTTCCGCGCAATGGCATCGTTCTGGATGACTGTGACCACGTCCTCCTTGAAGTAGCCGCGGATGTCACCCAGCCACCGGGCGAGGTTCGGCGCGGAGGGACCCAGTCCGGCGCTGCGCCCGCCGCCGCGACGGGGCCCCGGCTCCTCTCCCGAGGATTCGTCGTAGATGGCGGCCAGCGCCTCATCCATGCCGCGCTGCTCCTCCGACAGGTTACAGGCGCCCATCCGGTCCAGATCCTCCTGCGCGGCGGCGCCGAGAATCAGCCGCCAGCGTTTCAATTGTTCGGGATCGGGCGGGGCGGGCATCAGAGGTCCTCAAAGTTGAAGTCGGAGAGTTCGGCCAGCTTCTCCTTTTCGGTTTCGTTCAGTTCGACGCCCAGTGCCTCGCCGACCTGTTCCGGATGGACCCCCCAGATCTCGCCAAGGTTCTCGGCGATGCCGTGTTTCTCCGCCGGGGAGAACTCGCCGAAAGCCCGGCGCAGGAAGACCAGCGCCCGCTTGAACTGGTCGTCGTCGAGGGATGCGACATAACCCGCAAGCTGTTCCCACAGCACCAGCCGGGTCAGCAGCGCATACCGGTTGCGCTGGGAGAGCCCCTCGAACCATCCGGCGCCCAGGTCGGCGGGGATGCCGGGCGACAGGCGGCGTGACACTTCCCGGGCCAGTTCGTCGTTGGAAATCAGTCCACGCTCCAGCAGCACGGCGCAGGCGTGGCCGGAGAGCAGCGGGTTGAGATGGTCCGCGGCCGCCAGCTTCTGGAGTTCGGTCAGCCAGAGCGCTTCGTCAATCAACCCGGTGTGGTCCAGGGCGACACGGTTGAGGTCGTTGACGCCCTCCAGCACGGGACGGGCGGCCGCGGCGTCGCATGTGGACGCGCTCCCCAGGGCCAGGGCGGCCTCCAGGAAGAGCTGTTCCAGCAGCGGCTTCAAGGGCTCGGGATCAATCTGCCGCAGGTCGCCGAAGCGGAGGACCAGGGAGAGCTCGCGCGCGGCGGCGGCGAGGGCGGGGAAGTCGGACGAATCGCTGGCGAGCCGCTGCAGGGTCTGCCGCGCCAGCTCCATCGAGCCCGGCAGTCCGCATTCGCAGGCCTGTCGGATGATCCGCGCCGCGTCGGCGATGGAGGTGCAGGCCTCCAGGCGCTGTTTCAACCGGAAGGCAACGGCCAGTTCGAGCGTCTCGCCGAGCAGCACGGCCTCGACCACGGCGATCTCGGCCTCCGGCGTCCATTGCAGCGCCCACCGTTCCGCCCAGTTGGCGCCGTCCTGTCGGACCGCCTGTTTCCGGGCGAACGGGACCTCCAGCACCTCCAGCCGGTGGAGGAATCCGGACCGATGGAGGTCGAGGAACGCGGCCTCCGTGGATTTCACCCGGCGGTTCTCGCGCAGATCCAGTTCGAGATCGCGCTTCACCGGGGTCTTGAAGGGCTCCAGCTTCAGCCGGTCCAGTTCGCGGTGGAAATCCTCCTGGATGGACGTCTGGCTGACCCCCTGGGCCAGCGAGCCGATGGCGGTGCCGATCTCGACCCGCAACAATGCCTCGCGCACCACGGCGGGATCGCCCTGTCCGAGCAGGGTCACCGCGGCGTCCCGCAGTTCGCGCAGGGTGGGCTGTGAGTGGCGCATCGCCGCCATGGTCTCCGCGAGGCGCACCGCCTCGATCACCTCGGCCGTGGACCGAAACGTGCCGGAGGCGCGCAGCTCCCGGGTGGCCTGGGTGAGGAACAGCGTGGGCAACTGCGGCGTGCGGCCGGCGTGCCGGGCGTTCCAGGCCAGCTCGAAGTAGGCCGGGGCGTGGTTGCCGGCGCCATAGCCGGACTGCGAGGACAGCTTGAAGAACGAATACGGCATCAGGGTGATCTTCGCCGGTCGCCGACGAAGGCGCGCCAGCTCCTCGTCAGTCATGGCCGGTTGTTCCAGGTTCAGGACCGGGGCGTGGAACGCACCGGTGACCACGACGATCTGCTCCGGTGGGAACCCATCGGCCACTGCCTGGCGGATCTTCCGCCGCATGTACGCCTCGCGGACGAGGTTCTCGGCGGCCCGGGGTGTGGAGAAATCCTCAAGGGCGCGCAGTTCGGCGCCGTAGGTGCGGGCGGCCTCCTCGTACTGGCCGTCGGCATCGAGTTGCTCGAAGTGCCGTTCCCAGTAGGTCTCGTAGTCCGGCTCGCCGGCCAGCTCGGCAACGCGCTCGTAGAGGGAGTTGCGTCCCGGCGGCGGGGGGGTGTCCGGCTGGACCTCCTCCGCGTCCCCGTCGCGGCCGGACAGCTTTTGGGCGAGGGTCGGCTGCTCCCGGGCCTTCTCCGGCGTGGGCGGTGGTTCGATGTCCACCACCGCGGCGCCGTCATCGCGGTCCATCAACCCGAGGAACACGGACGCGGGCAGATCCATGAACCGGGCCTGGACCCTGTGCTCCCGGCACCAGAGCAGCGCCTGGTATTCCGGACTGTAATTCGCCAGCGGGTAGGCAAAGGTCCGCACCGGGGCGTCCGTGGTGTAGGCGAGGAAGGCGATGGGCGGTTTCGACCGGGGGCTGACGATGTGCGGGATCAATTCGTCCGCATCGTCCGAGCCCTCGATCAGGACCAGCTTCGGCTTCACGCGGTCCAGCAACCGCCGCAAATGCCACGCCGCCGCCGGCGACAGATGTCGGACGCCGAAGAGGTGGGGGGCGGACGGTCGGCTCACTCGGGAGGGGATTGTGAACGCATTCGGACGGCCTGGCGCACCGGCACGGGATCACTCCCCCGCCTGCTCCGCGCATGCCGCGTGGAGGCCACGCCAGGCCGCGCCGCGCTTCTTCATCACGTTGGCGAGGTAGTCCTTCCAGACCACGGTGTCCTTCTCGTCGTCCTTGATCACCGCACCCTGCAGGCCCGAAGCCAGATCGCCGTCGCCCACGGAGCCGTCCCCGAAATTGCCGGCGAGGGCCATGCTGTTGGCGAGGAGCGAAATCGCCTCGGCCGTCGAGAGCACGCCGGAGGGGGTCTTGACCTTGTTCTTGCCGTCGAGGGTCTGTCCGGCCCGCAGCTCGCGGAAGATGGTGACGACCTTCTGGATGGCGTCCTCACCCGGCATCTCCGCCCGGAGCCGGAGATTCGTGGCCAGCTCGGAAACGCGCCGGGTCACGATGGCGACCTCGGTGTCGAGATCCTCCGGAGCGGGCAGCACGACCAGGTTGAAGCGGCGCTTCAATGCGGCTGACATGTCGTTCACCCCACGGTCGCGGGTGTTGGCCGTGGCGATGACGGAGAAGCCGCGCCGGGCGGGAATCTCCGTGGCCAGCTCGGGCACGGACATCCGCTTCTCCGACAGCAGCGAGATCAGGGCGTCCTGCACCTCCGACGCGCAGCGGGTGATCTCCTCGAAGCGCGCGATGCGGCCGGACTCCATCGCCCGGTAGATGGGGCTCTTGATGAGCGACTCGTTGCTCGGGCCGCGCGCGATGAGCATGGCGTAGTTCCACGTGTAGCGGATCTGCTCCTCGGTGGTGCCGGCGGTGCCCTGGACGACCAGCGTCGAATCGCCGTTGATCGCGGCCGCGAGGTGTTCGGACAACCAGGACTTCGCCGTGCCCGGTTCGCCGATCAGCAGCAGCGCCCGGTCGGTGACCAGCGTGGAGATGGCGATCTCCACCAGGCGCTGGTGGCCGACGTATTTCGGCGTGATGTCCCGCGTGCCGCACTTCCCGCCGCAGAGGTAGGTGAGCACGGACCGGGGCGACATGCGCCAGCCTTCGGGCACGGGATGTTTCTCCGCCTGGATCAGGGCATCCAACTCCTCGGCGTACAGGATCTCGGCGGGTTGGCGCAGTTCGTGGGACGGGTCCTTGGACATGGAAACGGGTGTCAGGCGGTTGGGGCGGTGGAGCGGAGCGATGCCAGGGCTTCGAGGAACGGCTCCATGAACTTCTCGTCGAGCGTGGCGGCGAAGGATTCGAGCTTGGGCAGGTCGGCGGCGGGGAGGTGTCGGGCGGACTGAAACAATTTCTGCGTGGCCCAGCTCACCTGCCGGACGCCCTGGGTGGACTTGGTTACCAGTTCCATGAAGACCTCGGTCAGTCGTGGGTATTGGCACCAGGACAAGGCCCGAATGGAGAAGGGAGCGTCCACGGGTCTCCCGGAGGCCAGGGACTTCACCAGGTATTCTATCGCGGCGGGGTGACCGGGTCGCGCGAGATAACACACCATGAGGTGCTGGTCCGCTTCCAATGCCACGTCGAGCCATCGGGGGTCCCATTCGGCATCCTGAAGGGGGCGGAGACCGAGATTCCGGGAGGAGTCCTCCGCAAGGGCGGCCCATTCCTCCCGGTCCAGGGCGATGCCCATGGCGTTCTCGATCGGGCCCACCTTCTTCTTGTCGGCGGCCTTCCTGGATTTCAGCAACGGCGCAAACTCGTCGAACACCCGGGCGGGCGGCCAGGAGCGAATGGCGGTTTGCACCACCAATTGAAAGCAGTCGAGCGGCAGCACTTCCCTCGACGCGAGGATGGATTCGAGACTGCGGGGAGAACCGATTCGGTACAGCAGCTCGGCCGCCTGCTTTGGAATTCCAGAACCTCCCAGATTCGAGGCCGCCAGCGATGCCGACCCCATCCCTTGCACCCCGTTCATGAGCCTCAACAGCAGGTCCTCGGTGTTCGGGTCCCGTTGATTTTCCAGGCAGTGGAGGGCAACAGCCAGCCGTTCGACTCCCGGGCGGTTGTTCTTCAGGGCCAGGGCCAGGGCCTTGGAGGCTTCCGCCAGCACGGCATTCACCAGCGCCGGGGACGGATCCCTGCGAAGGATGGTGGCCATTTCCGCCAAGTCCTTCCCCTGGATCTCTGCCACGAGGAGGTCATTTGCCTCCGGACGATCCTGCGTCGCCAGGGCTTCCAGCGCGGCGGCCTTGACCTGCTTGTTCCTTGCCTTGGCCTGTTCCAGCACCAGCGGCAGGTAGTCCTCGTGTTGGCCGAGGCAGGCGATGGCGGCGGCTTTGACATCGGGAGAGCCCGACTCCAACGCCTCTTCGCAGAGCGGCACCGCCGTGGCGGGAGCGACGCGGTGGAGCACCTCCAGACGGCGGGCGTCCTGCCGCTTGCCCTGGAGATTCAGGCCGTCCTTCAGGCGCCCCGCAATCCCGGGGCCGAAGCCCGGCAGAATCTTTTCCGCGACCAGATCGGCCAATTCGGGATAGGCGTCACCGAGCGCCTGGAGGGCCGGGTCCACCAACCGCACGTCGCGGAATGAGCCGGCGTCCACCGCGCTCTTGACCCCCTCGAACCGGCCGCTGCCGGTGCTGGTGAGCGCCTCCTGCAGCGGACGCAGGAGGCGGGCGGTGGTGCGGGTGACGGAGCCGGTGACGGGTGTGGTGGCGAGGGGCGACACGTCGCCCTCCAGCCCGGTCTGGCCCTGGGTGTAGAGAATCGCGTTGAGCAGCGTGCTGAGCGAGAGCAGGCGTTCGGCCGAGCAGGCTTCATCGCCGTCCACCAGGTCGGTGATGGCTTTGGCGACCTGGGCAAAGACGGGGACCTTCGCGCCGGCCTGATCCAGCGGCAGGGCCAGCTTCTTCAAGCGGAAGTCGCCGACGGCGAGCGGGCTGCCGGCAATGGCAAGGCGGCGGACTTCCTTCGCGGATTCCTCGATCAGGGCGAGGCTCATGGTCGGTGGATCAGTAGGTGAGACGGACGACGTCGGCGGCGGTGACCAGGCTCAGCGGCTTGGCGTGCAGGGTCCGGGCATCGAGATCGTGGTGGAATCGCAGCAGCACGGCCTGGTCGCGAAGCATTGCGGCTGGCAGCAGGGACAGCAGCGGCAGGGTCCCGGGCTCGCCGGGCTCGGCGTCCTCGGCCAGCACCAGCCTCTCGCCCGTGGGGTCCTCCAGCACCACCGCCTCGCCCACCCGGCCGAGGGTTTTGTACCTCACCAGCGCGCAGGGTTGGCGGTCCCCCAACGGCGACTTGAGCTGGGTCTTCACGTCCTTGATCACGGCGCGGAGGTCGGTCCTCGCCAGCTCCCGGGCCTTCTGGAAGTCCACCGCGGTGGCGTCGCGGGGTTCGGCAGATTCCCATCGGATGCGTGGATTGAGATTGCCGGGGTAGAGGCAGAGCTCGGGGCACTTCAGCACCTGGAAGCAGGAATCCTCCTCCCGGATGAACTTCGCCGCACGGTAGGGGCGGTAGTTTTTGGTCTGTTGCACCGCCCCGGTATGGAGGTTCAGCCAGACTCCGGTGTCCACGAACTCCCCGCGGGTCCAGTCGTCGTGGGAATGGAAGGCGAGCTGGAGCAGCTCCACATCGGTCTGGACGAGGCCGGCCTCGCGCAGTTCGCGCAACTGCCAGGCGTGGCCCAGCCAGGCGGCGATGTCGGAATCGGTCTCGGGCCTGAGGTCGGGGTCCTCCAGGCGGCGCTCGAGGTATTTGCGGCCCTGTTTGCAGAGGGATTGGAGGCGGTTGAGCTGATCGAGGGCCGCGCTGTAGATGCGCTCACGGTCCGCGGGCTTCAGTTCGTCGTCAGAGCTGATGCGCGAGCGGTAGAAGAGTCCGGTCAATGCATGCAGCGCATTCTGGGCGCCGGGCAGGTAGGCGTTGCCGAGCTGGGTGGCACGCTCCTCGACCTGTCGGGCGGACTTCGCGTTGAGCGCGCCGAGGCCGGCACGGACCAGATCATGCACCAGTGCCTCCAGGAGGATCAGCCCGTCGAGCTGGGCCTGGATCTTTTTCCGGAGGGCCGAGGTGTTGACCTTCCTGGGCTGGGTGGCGTCCCCCTGCTGCTTCTCCGCCCGCTGCTGGACCTTGGCGCGCTTCTCGGAGATGTCGGCGGGGACCTCCTTCTCGGCAAAGGGCGAGCCCTCGACGTAGGCATACAGGAGGGCGAGGGAGTGCTTGCAGGGAAACTGGTGACTGGGACAGGTGCAGCGGTACACCGGCCTGGAGGGGTCGGAAAAGTCGGCGGAGGGACGATAGTTCTCGGCGCCGCTTCCCTTGCAGTCGCCGAACAGCAGCGTGCCGTCCGGGGAGCGAAAGAGGCCGACCAGCTTCCTTTTCAGCACGACGGCGCGGGCATTCTTGATGGCGCCGGCGTTCGGCGCCTGGGAATCCACGTAGGCTACATCCATCGGCATGCCCCCTTCCTGCCTTTCGGATCGGTGACGCCCGCACTGCCTGCATCATGTCGGGGGAAGCCGGGTCGGGTCATGGTGCTCGAGTGATTGGGTCGCGACGCTACGGACGAAGGACCGGCGAAGCCAAGGAAAGGTTCCACGAGTTCCGTTGCGGGGCTTCCGGACGGCTTCGAATGACCGGGCACTTTGTGGAGGATCCCGGCACCGGGGACCCCTGGACCGAGAACGAACCCGTGATCAGCCGAGCCATCCCGCTCCGGAATCACCGCGGTCGCTGCCCTTCCTTCAAAACCCTGTGGTGTGGATCTTCAGACAGAGACACTCCCGGGGCACTCAGCCTGCGAGTTGGCTGAGACGGCCGGTGCTGTCGCCGAAGCGGTCCTGACGGACGCCCATGCGGTCCATCATTTCCAGGAAGAGATTGGCCATCGGGGTTTCCTTGGGCACGCGGAGGTGGCGTCCGGTGGTGATGCTGCCGCCGGCCCCGCCGCAGAGCAGGAGGGGCAGGTCGCTGTGGGCATGGGCGTTGCCATCGGCCAGCCCGGAGCCGTACACGATCATGGAATGATCCAGCAGGCTGCCCTCGCCCTCCTTCACCTCGCGCAGGCGCTGGAGGAACGCGGCGAACTGCTCGGAATGAAAGCGGTTGATGCGGGCGATCTTCCTCTTCTTCTCTTCGTCATGCCCGTGATGGGAAAGGTCGTGGTGGCCATCGTTCACCCCGAGGAAGGGATAGGGACGGTTGCTGCCGTCGTGGGCGACGATGAAGGAGGCGATGCGCGTGGTGTCGGTCTGGAAGGCCAGCAGCATCAGGTCGTACATGAGCCGGATGTGGGTCGGGTAGTCCGGGGGTGTGCCCTTGGGGAACGCGTCCGGTGGCAGCTCCGCGGAAAGCCGCTCCGATCCCTCGATCCGGCGCTCCAGGTCGCGCACCGAGCTGAGGTATTCGTCGAGCTTCCGCCGGTCGGTGCGGCCCAGCTTGGATTCCAGTGGCCGGGCGTCTTCCATCACGAAGTCCAGGATGCTCTGGCGCCGGGCCCGCCGGCGCGCGCGTTCCTCGGGCGTGGCGGCGGCGTCCCCGCTGGAGAACAGGCGCTCGAAGGCCAGTCGCGGATGGGTCTCCGGCGGCATCGGTGCGGTGGGGGTGCGCCAGGAGATGTTGAACTGGTAGGCGCAGGAGTATCCGGAATCGCAGGAACCGGACGACTGGCCGCGGTCGCACCCCAGCTCCAGGGAGCGGAACGGGGTTTGATCCCCGACCTTCTGGGCGACGACCTGGTCCACGGAGACCCCGACCCGGATGTCCACGCCGGAGGTCTTCCGGGCCTGCACGGCGGTCAGGAAGGTGGCGGAGGCGCGGGCGTGATCCCCGGCGCCGTCGCCATTGGGGCGCCCCTTGTCGTGGGTCAGCCCGCTGAGCACCAGCACGTCGGAACGCACCGGTTCGAACGGCTCCAGGATGTAGGGCAGCCGAAACTCCGTGCCGGTGGCCTCCGGGGTCCAGTCCGCCATGTTCGCGCCGTTGGGCACATAGACGAAGGCCATGCGGGTCGGCGGCCGGGCGGCACCGGCGGTTCCCGAGCCGGCGGGAGCCGCCAACGATTCCAGCGGCGGCAGGGCCATCAGGGTTCCCAGACCTCGCAGGAAGGTCCGCCGGGGCATTGGAAGTCGCGCGTGCATTGGCGGCGGTTTTGCGGAAGCCTACGGTGACCGAGGTTCGATGCAAGCGAGAGGAACTGGGATGGACCCGGCCGCAACCGTTCGCGGCGCGCGGAGTTGGATTCGCGGGACGCCGCATCGCGTCCCGGGAAACTGCATGCCGACAACGCATCCCGATGGACGGTACGGAAGGCTGCTCCAGGCGGCCTGGATGGTCCTCATCCTGGTCTCCGGGAGTCTCAGTGCGACTGCCGCCGCTCCGGAGAACTCCCCCACACCGGCGCCGGCGCTGCGCTGGGAAAGCGCCTCCAACCGGGTGGATGCCCGCATCACCGGGTGGCCGCTCACCCGGGTGCTGGGGAGGATCGCCGCCGCGACCGGCTGGGAGGTGTTTGTGGAGCCGGGACAGGACCGGCCCATCCGAGCCACCTTCACCGATCTGCCGCCCCGGGAGGCGCTCACCCGCCTGCTCGGCGGCCTCAACTTCTCGCTCCAGCCCCAGCCTGGCGGTGCCTCGCGTCTGCTGATCTACCAGTCCGACCGCGACCAGGCCACCCGCCGGATTGCGGCGCCGCCCCAATCGGGCCGCATTCCGAACGAGCTGGTGGTCCGTCTGAAGCCCGGCTCCGGGGTGTCCATCGAGGAGTTGGCCAAGCTCCTGGGCGGCGAGGTGGTGGGCCAGGTGGCCTCGCTGAATGCCTACCGGCTGCGGTTTGAATCCGCCGAGGCGGCCGAAGCGGCCCGCAAGAAGCTGGAGTCGGTCCGCGAGCGCGAGGGCTTGGCCGGGGTGGAGGACAATTATCGCTGGGAACCGCCCTCCGACGTGGCTGCTGACGGTACAGGTCAGGCGGCCACCCTGCCCCTCAAGCCGCGATTGTCTCCCGACGGCAAGAATCTGGTGGTGGGGATCATTGACACCGCGGCGCAGACCCTCTCGCCCGACCGCGAGGCCTTCATCCTGTCGCGGACGGACATCGTGTCCGGCCAGCCCGCGGACGACGGACTCTGGCACGGCACGGCGATGGCCGAGGCCTTCCTGCAGGGCGTCACCCGCACCGATAATTCCGAGGGGGGATCCACGGTGCGGCTCCGGCTCTACAACGCCTATGGCGCCAACGAGGGGGCGACGAGCTTTGACGTCACGCGCGCCGTGTTTCAGGCGGCGCAGGACGGCGTCTCCGTGCTCAGCCTCAGCCTGGGCGGGCCGCAGGGCAGTCCGATGCTGAGCGATGCCCTGGCGTCGTTTGTGGAGCAGGGGGGCCTGGTTTTTGTCGCGGCGGGCAACCAGGGGACCGATGCACCCTTTTATCCGGCGGCCGACGCCTCCGTGATTGCGGTGAGCGCCGTCAACCAGGCCGGTGAGCGCATGCCGTGGGCGAACTACGGGTCGTATGTGGATGTCGGCGCGCCGGGAGTGGCGGTGGTTCCCTTTGGCGGCCAGCGGTGGCTGGTCAGCGGCACCTCCCCCGCCACCGCCATGACTGCGGGCATGGGGGCGGGCTACGCCGCCCGGACCGGAAGTCCGCTCTCCAAGGCCCGGACCGTGGTGCTGCAGCAGATGCCGTTTCTGCCCTGAACCTGTCCGGGAAACGGAAAAGGCCGGACGGAGGTTTCCCTGCCGTCCGGCCCTGCAAGCGCCCGGAATCCGACTCCGGATCACCCGTGACTCACAGCCCCTTGGCGATGATCAGCTTGACCAGGTCGCCCACGCGGTTGCTGTAGCCCCACTCATTGTCGTACCAGCTCACCAGCTTGAAGAAGCGCTTGTTGAGCTCGATGCCGGAGCCGGCGTCGAAGACGGAGGAGGCATTGCTGTGGATGAAGTCGCTGGACACCACCTCGTCGGCGGTCCAGTCGAGGATGCCCTTGAGGTAGGTCTCGCTGGCCTTCTTCATCGCCGCGGAAATCTCGGCGTAGCTGGTGTCCTTGGTGGTCTTCACGGTGAGGTCCACGACCGACACCGTCGGCACGGGCACGCGGAAGGCCATGCCGGTGAGCTTGCCCTTCACCTCGGGGCAGACCAGCGCCACGGCCTTGGCCGCGCCGGTGGTGCTCGGGATGACGTTCTGTGCCGCAGTGCGGCCGCCCTTCCAGTCCTTCTTGGAGGGGCCGTCCACGGTCTTCTGGGTGGCGGTGTAGGCGTGCACCGTGGTCATGAGACCCTCCTCGATGCCGAAGCCCTCCTTCAGCAGCACATGCACCACCGGCGCCAGACAGTTGGTGGTGCAGCTCGCGTTGGAGATGATGTGATGCGTGGCCGGATCGTACTTCTCGTGGTTCACGCCCAGCACCACCGTGATGTCCTCGTTCTTGGCCGGGGCCGAGATGATGACCTTCTTCGCGCCGGCGGTGATGTGGCCGTAGGCGGACTTCGGGTTCGTCTTGTCGGCATCGGTGAAGAGGCCGGTGGACTCGATGACGATGTCCACGCCCATGGCCTTCCACGGCAGCTCGGCGGGGGTGCGGGCGCTGACCACGTGGATGTCCTGTCCGTTGACGATCAGGATGTCGTCCTCCGCCTTGTCCGCGGACGACTTCCTGCTGCCCACCGTGCCGGCAAAGCGGCCCTGGGTGGAATCATACTTCAGCAGGTAGGCCAGGTTGTCCGCGGGGACGATGTCGCCGACGGCCACCACCTGTACCTCCTTGCCGACGAGCCCCTGCTCGACCATCGCACGGAAGACCAGACGCCCAATGCGGCCGAAGCCATTGATCGCAACTTTGACTGCCATAGTTTTCGATTTCGTTAACGAGTGTTGACAACTAAACGAACCGGAATCGTATCGGCGAAGGGGATGGGGTCAACGGGTTTTCTGAATTCCACAGGGCCTTTCCGGGCGCTCCTCCACGCTCTTGAAACCCGGCGGGCCGGGTTTCTATGCTCGGTCCGCATGTTCTCTCACGTCGTCATCTTCTGGACCGATCCCGCCAATCCCGCCGCCGCCGATGCCCTGATCGCGGGCGGAGCGAAGTATCTGCGGCCGATCCCGGGTGTGCTGCAGTTTCACATGGGCAGGATGGTGGGCAGCCATCGTCCGGTGGTGGACCAGAGCTACCAGGTCGCACTGAACCTTGTCTTTCCCGACAAGAAGGCGCAGGACGACTATCAGGTGCATCCCGAGCACGTGAAGTTCGTGGAGGAGTGCAGCAAGCTCTGGAAGAAGGTCACGGTGTACGACTTCGCCTGAGCCGATGCATGAAGTTGGGGCGCGTGCGCTCCCCAGAGAATCGTCTGCATGGAGACGGCTGAGAGCCTCGAACGTCCTGCTCGGGAAGCTCCACCGTACAGCGCTTCCCGCATTCCCCGTGGCGACTCCAAACGCCAGGCGGCAAGGTATGGGGTCGTGCAGAAGCCCAACCCTGCCTACCTTGGCACGGGCTCCGACGGGGGCGGGCCGTTTACCTACGGGAAGAAGAACTGCAGGTTGCCCTCGTCCGTCTCCGTGGGGATGTCGTAGCCGAGCAGGGTCTGCACGAGGCGGGAGTCGTTGAACTGCTGGGCGGACCCGTCGGCCATCACCGCGATGCCGGCGTTGGCGCCATGGCAGACATCCTTGCGCCATTTGGCGGTGCGCGCCGCGGTTGCGGACGACGAGAGGACGAAGCAGTTGATGTTGTCGGGCAGGCCGGTGAAGTCGAAGCCGCTCAGGCCCCGGTCGGTGGCCAGAAAGACCCGGGGCCGCTTGTCGTCGGCCTCCAGGCAGAGGGCGTAGCTGATGTTGGTCTGCGCGAGGGCGGCGAAGTTGGTGGCCTTCACCTTCCGGACGTCGTTCGGACAGAGCAGGATTTTGGTGGACGACAGCTCGTTGGAAGCCAGGGAGAGCTGGAAGTTCGCCCGGGCGTTGCCGGACCCGTCGGGTCGTCCGCCCCCGAGGGCCTGATCCACCTTCCACGGATACTTGCCCTCGTTGTTGTCGGCCCAGAGCCGCAGACCCAGCCCGATCTGCCGGAGATTGTTCATGCAGGTCACCCGCTGGGCCTTGCTTTTGGCCCGGCTGAGCGCCGGCAGGAGCATTCCGGCCAGGATCGCGATGATCGCGATGACCACGAGCAGCTCGATGAGCGTGAAGGCGGCGCGGGAGGGGCGGGACGCTCTCATGCGGTGGCTGCTGAAACGCGCTTCCCCCTCGTCCCGTCCCGTGGCCGGGGGGAGAGGGGGAAGGCGCTGGCTAAAGGGCATCCGGTGGACCGGAATGCCGGTGAGGTCATCCTCAGGGCGCCAGCGACGAGGAGACGCGGAAGAATTTCTGGGGATCGGCGGGTGCATTCGTGCTGGCGATGGAGGCTTCCAGGGCCTTGGTGGTGTCCCCGGCACTATAGGGCCCGTTCACGTTCGCCGCACTGTGAATTGTGTAGAAGAGCCCCCGCACGGCGGTGTAGCGCAGCTCCACATTGCCATCGGCGAGCGGGCGGGAATCGAGATGGATCTCGGAGTCGGCGACCGTGCCGTCGAAATACTTTTGGGCGAGCGCCCACGCCGTCTGACCCACCTGGGCTCCCACCCGACGTCCGGAGACGTCGTCGGCCGGGGGGTGGATGCCTCCCCAGATGCGGGAGAGTCCGACCTGGTCCGCTGCGTCATAGTAGGAAGCCCATTGCAGGGTGACGGGCTGGGTGGGGCCGGCTTCGTTGACCAGGGCCGGGAGCGTGTAGGTGCCGAGCCCGTGCGGGAACCATTTGGAGCCCGTGATTCCCGTCAGGGCCTCCGCAGCGGCCCGGCTGAAGGTGCTGTGGCCGGAGATGTAGCCGGGGAAGCCGGGGGTGACGAAGGTCTTCTTCTGGTAGGTCATCCAGTCCTCGGCGTGCACCCATTTCACTCCGCTGGTCTGTTCGGCGGGAAACTCGGGCTGTCCCGGCCACGAGAGGAGCGCAATCTTGCCAGGGGTGAGTCCGGCATGACGCCCCGAGGTTACCGTGGCTTCGGTCACCAGCTCGATCAGGTCGGCAACCAGGGGCAGGCCGTTGGTGTGATAGGAGGGCAGCGTGGGATCGCTGGACTGTCCGTGGCCACCGCAGTAGCGGATGGCGCTGATGGGACGCCAGCCATTGTAGTGGCGTTTGACACTCCAGGCGGCACAGCCGGCATCAAACACGGCGGCGTTCAGGGAGAAGTAGAGCTTTACGTCCCACTCCAGGCGGTTCACCTCGGGCCCGGCGCCGCCGATGCGGAATGAGGTCATGTCGTCCGACACATGGTTGGCGATGGAATTCCAGTGGCCCGGAGGGGTCTCCGAAGTCGGTCCGTCCGCCCAGAATTCGGTCAGCGCCCGGGTGAAGTCGCCGCGCAGGACATTGTTGGGCACGTAGGGCTGACCGGTGAGGGGATTGGCGGTGTAGCCATGGCCGTCATTCGCCCCGAGGGTATTGTCGCCAATGCTTGCCGGTGAGATGTCCACCATCACGCCGTCCTGGGTGGTGAGCTCGCTGCTGGCGCGGATGACCTCCACCAGGTTGTCGAGGAACTCCTGATGCCGGTCGGTGCCCAGGTAGGGCGGCGGGCCCGGATCAATCCAGGGCTGGTTTTCATCGGTCCGGGAAAGCGAGAACGACCGGACCCACAGCCACTGCGCCCCGAGGTACCCCTGCAGCGGGTTCTGCGGAAACCCGTTCTGGTCAATGGAGCCGGCGACGATGAGGCGCTGCCACTTGTTGACGTCCAACAGGGAGTTGTTGTTGTTCGTATCCATGGTGCCGGATCGGAACGGATCCATCATGCCGTTGACGAACACATAACGGCGCGGATGCCCCACGGGATAATCGGGATAGGCGACGGGCGGGTTGGCGGTCGGGAACGGAGTGCCCGCGCTCTGCCGCGAGCCATCCTCCAGGAAGTACGCGGACACGGCATCGTACACGGAATTGCCGACTCCCGCGGGCGTGCTGGTGTCGCGGGAGACGTTCTCCGGGTCGTAGCCGAGCAGGGACATGAACTCGGGGTTCCTCACCGCCTGATTGGTGGCGGTGCGCGAGAAGGCGTGGCGCTCCAGCATCATGCGGTACATGGCGTAGCTGATCGCCTCCCGGCGGGCGGCGGCCACGTCCGGAGCGGTGTGCTTGCCGCGATAGACGAAGCCCACGGCGTTGGCGTCGTAGGCCGCCCACGCGTCGTACATGCAGACCGAAAAGCTGAAGAGGTTGCGGGCCTGCCCCGGAGGATGCGGGGTGTCCATCCGGATGCCCTCCAGGATGCGCTCGTTCCAGTTGCGCGCGATGGAGTAGTCGGGATTGGGCACGTACCAGTTGATCGCCGCCGAGGCGCTGCTGAGGGCGAGGGCCAGTGCGGCCCACGCGGCGAGGCACCGTGTCCGAGGGGTGTGTGGAGCGGCCAGGAGTGCCGGGGTCGGGGTGTTTTGCATAAGGGATGGGCGAGTGTCGCCCGGTATCTGACTTGGGGTGAAATCCTCGCATCCCTTACCGAAGCGAGTCGGCTCCGCCAAAGCGGTGCGGATGAGCAGCCGTGTTTGGGGGGCGAGGCGCGCTGTCCCGGGGGCGAAGCGGCGCGGGAGTCCGGATCGGTCCCGGGGCCGCCCGGGACCAGGCCGAGACGGCGCATCCTGCTTACTCGAACTCCTCACCGGGAAGCATCATCACAATCCACGCGGGCGCTTCACGAGTCACTGGTACCGCAATCACCGCGGGCTCTTGGGGCAGGAAGCGCTACGGTTGGTCCACCTGAAATCGCACCGACACCCGGGTGGCGGCTTCCGCGG
>JAFLEG010000159.1 GCA_017302195.1 Verrucomicrobiota bacterium | reverse complement strand
GTGCAGGTTAAAGTCCTGCCGTGCGCACCATCCGGCCCCGGTGAATCCGGGGCCGCTTTGTGTCCGAGGGGCTGTCACCCTCGCGTGCGGCGCCAGATTGCCAAGGCGCAAAGCACCATCCCGGCGCACAACCAGCCGCCGCCGGGCTCCGGTATGGCATTGGTGTGCACCGAGGGCGCGAATCCGGCGGAGGTGTCCACGATTCCACGGATGGTCGTGTCCTCCAGTGCGGTCAGAACCGGCACCGAGACTTCATCGGCGACTCCGATCCCGATCCCCCACGTGCAGGCAATGCAGAGACAAATGACCGCGATCCGGGGATTGGATTTCTTTATCATCACGTGGACTTGCTGCGCGAAGTCCATCCGGCGGTCCCAGAAAATGCAACACCCCGTCCGCCCCCGGGTTTGCCAGGTCCATGAAACGCCCTCGGTACGGCATGGATGCCATGGGACCTGCCCGGACTCCGCGGGTTCCACCCGAGCGGCATTGCCTCCGTTCGACGGCATGCCCTGCCCCGATCAGGACGCCTTCCGGGCCGAGATCAGGCGCACCAGCTCGGCCACCAGGGGATTGGGGAATCGCCGGCTGGGTGTGATGGCATAAAAGGTCTCCCGGATCTGGGGGATGCGGTGGGTTTCGACCAGAATGCCGGCCTCAATCTCGTTGCGGACGACCACCGGAGGCACCAGCGCGAGGGCGCCGCCCTCGCGGGCCAGGAGACGGATCATGGCCATGTCATCCGCCTCCGCGACCACCCGGGGACGAACCCCCGCGGCGGCCATCAGCCCGTCGAACTCCACCCGCATGGTGCTCTCGAGGCTGGGCAGGATCACCGCAACGTCCTGGAGGCCCTGCGGGAAGCGCAGCCGCTTCTTCTTCCACGCCGGCGTCCCCACCAGGCTGACCGGCTGGGCGGCCAGCAGGTGGCTGTGCCACGTCGTCTCCGCATCCCGGCGCGCCGGCTGATTGGACAGCACCAGGTCCACCTGCAGCGCATGCAGCATCATCAACAGCTCGCGGAGCCCGCCCGAGCGGACGACCACCTCCACCTCCTTCTGGTGCAGCGCGGGCCTCAGGAACTCGAGCTGGAAGTTGCGGGAGAGTGTGGCCACCGCGCCGACCCGCAGCGCGTGGCGTCCGCCCCGGGGACGATGCTGCATGAGGTCCATGAGTTCCTCGCCGGCCCGCCCGATGGCATCCGCATACTCCAGCGCCAGTCGCCCGGCCTCGGTCAGCAGCAGGCCGTCCCGGCGACGTTCGACCAGCACATGCCCGAGGCTTTCCTCGAGCTGCTTCAACTGGATGCTCAGGGCCGGCGCCGAGAGGTTCAGCTTCCTGGCGGCGCGCGTCAGGCTGGACTCCCGCGCGATGACCCGGAAATAGCGGAGATGGTGGTAGTTCAGGAACGCCATGACCTGGTTAAATAAAAGTTACGCCAGCCGTTTAACTGCTGTAGTCGTCTAAAACAAGGTCGCGGGTAGCCTGGCCGGCGATGAATGTGCCGTTTGCCTGGGTGCTCGCCGCGATTCCGCTGCTGCCGTTTGCCGCCGGCGTTGCGGCCGCAAGAGGGTCCGCGGCGCGGGCGGGGCGGCTCTCCCTTCTGGCCACCACCGGATCGGCGGTCCTGGCCCTCGCCTCGGGAATGGGCCTCCTGGTGACCGGACCCGGGAGCGCGCCAATCCCCCTGCCAGGGGACGCATTCGTCGGGGGCGTGTCGCTTCGTCTGGACACCATCACCGCGGTGATGGGCCTGCTGGTCGCCTCCCTGGGCATGGTGATCACCCGGTTTTCACGGAACTACCTGTCGGGAGATCCCCGGCAGGCCCGGTTCTTTGTCTGGACGAACCTCACCCTGGCCGCGGTGCTCACCATGGCCGTGGCCGGGGATTTGATGCTGATCCTGGCCGCCTGGGTGGCCACCAGCCTCTGCCTTCACCGGCTCCTGATGTTCCATCCCCACCGGACGGGCGCGGTGTTTTCGGCGCGGAAAAAGTTCGTGGTGAGCCGGCTGGGAGACCTCTGCCTGCTGGCCGCCGTCATCCGTCTCCATCGCCACTATGGGACCGGCGAACTGGAGCCGATCTTCCAGGCGGTCGCCGCGGGCGACGTCGCCCCGCTGCCGGGTGTCGGCTTCCTCCTCGTGGTGTGCGCCTGCCTCAAGTCGGCCCAGTTCCCCTTCCATAGCTGGCTGCCGGACACCCTGGAAACCCCGACGCCCGTGTCCGCCTTCATGCACGCGGGGATCATCAATGCCGGGGGATTCCTCGTGGTCCGGCTCAGCCCGCTGCTCGTCCACGCTCCCGGGGCCCTGGAATTGCTCGTGGTGGTGGGAACGCTGACGGCGGCTTTTGGCGCCGTGGTGATGTTGGCCCAACCCGGAGTGAAGCGAGCCCTGGCCTACTCCACGATCGCCCAGATGGGCTTCATGATGCTGCAATGCGGTCTGGGAGCCTTCGGTCTTGCCCTTCTGCACATCGTCGCCCACTCCCTGTACAAGGCGCATGCCTTCCTCAACGCGGGCGGCACGGTGGGAGTTCAATCGCAGGCCGCCATCCGCCTCCAGGGTTCCACCCTGGCGCTCGGTGCGCTCGCCAGCGCCCTGTGTGTGGCGCTGGCCAGCACGGTCTTGGCGGCATTTAAGACCGGCACGGGGGCCGGGATGGAGGTGTTTCTCCTCATCCTCACCCTGGCGCTGGCCTATGGCCTGTCCGGCCTCTGGTCCGCCGCCGGATTTCGGCAGTCGGCGGTGCACGGCCTGGCCGCCGCGACCGGCATCGCCCTGCTGAGCGTCGCGTTGCATGCCGCATCCTCGGCACTGGTTGCCGTGCCGCCCGGCCCCAGGCCCCCTCGGGCGCTGGTGTCGGGGGTCAGCGCCGTGTTCGCGGGACTCTTCCTGTTCCAGGCCCTGCTGTGGCGTAGCCGACAATACCCCTGGGGACAGGCCCTGTACGTCCACGCGTTGAACGGGTTTTACCTGGGCACCTGGGCCAACCGCGCCCTGGGCCGTCTGTGGCCCCGGCATGAATTCCTGTTGCCCGCCGGAGCACGGCAAGTCCCGCAGCACCCCCAACACTGAAGCCATGTCCCTGTCCCCCTCACCCAATTCCATCCCCAACCGGCTTACCGATGCCGTGGATGCCGCGCTCCGGCGGATTCCCCCGCTCTGGCCGCTGCAGCACTTCGTCGCGGTCAACCCGTTCCTGGGGCTGACCGACCAGCCCTTCCCGGACGCCTGTGCGCTGCTGGAACGGGTGACCGGTGCCGCACCGCTGCAGTCGTGGACGGCGTACCGTGCCGCCTGGGAGAACGGGACCATCCGCCCGGAGGATCTCGCCCAGGCGGCAGACGCCCGATGGACCCGCGAACGCCTGCTGGCGATGGTGAACCATCCGGGGCCGGAAACCTCCGTGAAACCGCTGCGCACGGTGGCGGATGCCCTCGACCAGACCGGCCCGCGGGTGCACTGGGGTGCCTTCGTGGTGGAGGAGATTTCCAAATGGTGCGCCGCCCACTTCGACGGCCACCAGTCCACCTGGCGGTCCCCCTGGCAGACCGAGGGACTGTACCGCGCCTGGAAGGCGGCGGCGTGTCACGATGGCAATCCGGAGGCCTTCGGACTGGCCGGGTTTCGATCCTTCGTCACCGCGCTTCCCGGGGAGTCCGAAGGGTGCATCCGGCAGTGTGTGGCGCGGATTGCCCCACCGGACTCGGACCTCGCCGATTTTTTTCATCGTCAGTTGGCCACCCTCCCGGGCTGGGCCGGATATGCCCAGTATCGGGTCCGAGAGGATGCTCTCCGAGGTCGTCCCAACACCACCCTCCGGGATCTCCTCGCCATCCGGCTGGCCTACGATGCCGCCCTGCTCCACGCCTTCGGGCCGTCCCCGAGGCTGTGGGCCGATGCTCCGGAGTCCAGCTCCGCTGATCGGGAGGCGCGCGCACGGTGGCAGCTCGCCTACGAGTCCGGATACCAGCGTCAGATCGCGCGGCAACTGGCCGGCAATCCGGTCCAGCACTCCGGCTCCCGGCCGGCGGTGCAGGCCGTCTTCTGCATAGACGTCCGTTCCGAGGTCCTGCGGCGGCATCTGGAGGCGGCGGCTCCAGGCATCCAGACCCTGGGATTCGCAGGCTTCTTCGGATTTCCCGTCGCTCATCGCCCGACGGAGAGCGGGGACGTCTCGATCCGCTGCCCGGCGCTTCTGGTGCCGCCGTTCAATACCTGCGAGCCCCTGGCGCCCGAGGCGGCCGCCCGGCAATCCCGGCATCGGCAGGCGACCGGCGCCTGGAAGGCCTTTCAGAACTCCGCCGCCTCCTGCTTCTCCTTTGTGGAGTCGTTCGGATTGGTCTTTGGCGCCCGGCTCGCCGGCGCCGGGAGGCGGGACTTGCCCCGGTGCAGTCCGGTCGCGCCCCGGTTTGCCGCCGCAGAGTCCGGCCTGCTGGAGGAGCGCGTCGCCCTGGCCGAAGGCGCGCTGCGCAACATGAGCCTGACCTCCGGTTTCGCCCGGCTGGTCCTTTTCTGCGGGCATGGAAGCCAGAGCGCCAACAATCCCCACGCCTCCGGACTGGACTGCGGCGCCTGCGGCGGCCACGCGGGCGACGTCAATGCGCGCCTCGCGGCGGCGACCCTGAACGATCCGCGGGTGCGGCAACGGCTGCGGGAACGCGGGATCGTCCTTCCCGCGGACACCGTGTTCCTCGCGGGCATGCACCACACCACGACCGACGAGGTGTCCCTGTTCGATGTGTCCGCAGTGCCGGAGAGCCACCTTCCGGATCTTCAGTCCCTTCAGGCCGCCCTGCAGGCCGCCGGTGCCGGGGCGCGACAGGAGCGGGCCCCGTCCCTCGGGCTGGGGACGCTGGATCCTGCACCGCTTCTGGAGGCGCTCTGCCAGCGCGCCCGGGACATCGCCCAGGTCCGTCCCGAGTGGGGGCTCGCCAACAATGCCGCGCTGATCGTCGCTCCGCGCGGCCGCACCTCCGGACTGGACCTCCAGGGGCGCGCCTTCCTTCACGACTACGACACGGCGGCCGATCCGGAGGGGGAGGTGCTCACCCTCATCCTCTGCGCACCGGTCGTGGTCGCGAGCTGGATCAACCTCCAGTACTACGCGTCTCGTGTGGATCCGGAACGGTACGGCAGCGGCGACAAGGTGCTGCATCAGGTCACGGGCGGCCTGGGGGTGGTGGAAGGCAATGCCGGCGACCTCAAAGTGGGACTGCCCCTGCAGTCCATCCACGACGGCCAGCGGTTCGTGCATGAGCCCCGCCGTCTTTCGGTGTTCATTGAGGCGCCACGCTCCCGGATCAGCGCCGTGCTGGCGGCACAGTCCGCCGTGCGACAGCTCTTCGATCATGGCTGGATCCACCTGCTGAGCCTTGAGGGCAACCAGTGTCACCGATACACGGCCGAAGGCTGGACCCGGCTGGTTTGAAGGCACGCCGGCGCCGCGCACCCGCCGGCCCCGACGGGCAAGGTGTAGCCGTCACCCTCGGCGGCGTCCCTCCGTCCCGTTCCAATTCGCCGGTGGACAGTCGTTCCCACACATCCCCAAGGAGGTCGGCATCCGCGTCGGAGCGAACAGTCTGACGGTTGCCCGCGTGTCCGTTGACCGGCACCCGGTAGAGCTGAGCCGATGCCGTCGCGGTGATTGCCACTGCTCGAGACCGGGCTGGCAGAGCATCTCCAGACCGACGCCTCCCAGGAACTGGCATGCCCGAAAGCCCCTGTTCCATGGCGAGTTCCGGGAGGAATGGCGTGTCGCCGTCCCCACTTCGATCCCCCCGCAGCAGCGGAGGCCAAAACGTGCCAGACGTTCTGTTCGCAGCACTTTCTCAGGCCAAACCGGCCACACGCCCCCGGTGCAAAGGGACGCGCTGACCCGCGTCGGACGTCTCGACTCCAGCGTCCAATGAACCGGTGCGCCAGTAGTCGCAGCGCCGCGCCGGTTGTCCTACGGGGTGGGGAGAACTCGGTAGAATCGGACGCTGGGAGCGGGGTCCGCCTCCGTCCAGCGGAACACGCCGCCTGTGGATTCGAGGACGCCGGCGGCATCCTGCCAGCGGGCCAGGTCTCCAGACGATTCGATCCCATAGATCGCGGTCTCGGGTCCGGTCCACTCCAGCAGGATCTGGAGTGATTCTGTGAGAAGGATGGTAACGCTCGGAGGGCGGAGCGGCGGGTCGGTGGGCACGGACGCGGGATCGGCCGGATCGGTGGACGCGGCGTACTCCTCGGCATCCGTGTAGCCGTCCCGATCGGAATCACTCCCGCCATCCCGATCCAGTCCGCCGAAAAGCAGACGCTCCCAGGCATCGTCGAGGTCATCCTCGTCGGCATCGGATCTCAGCGGGCCGCGGGGTGGCTGATCGGGTCCGGCAATCACGTAGCGGATGGTGCGCCGCGCCCCGGCGCGTCCGTCGGGATGCACGCCGTAGTAAGTCACGGACGTCGTCTCCAGAATCGGCACCGGCCCACGGCCGGATTGCCAGGGTCCGGCACCCACCTGGAAGAACACCTCCAGGGCGGTGGCTCCGACGAACTGGAGTTGCACCGGGCCCGGATGGCTTCCCGGCGCGGGCACGGGCAGCAGGGCCAGATCCTGGGGCGCGGCCGGCGGCGAGCCGAAGTGCAGGCTGGAGTCCGGTTCCCACTGGTTGCCCAGCGCGAACGCGCCGGCGGGGGGCGGACGGCTCGGCGTCAGCACCCGCGACTCGGCCACGCCGAGGCCCTGACGCACATCGAGAAACCGCGCCTGGGCCACCTCGATGCCACCGCCCACGATCTGGGCGCCGCGCACCCAGTCGCCGGCGGGCAGGCTCTCCAACTCCAGCGCGCGCGGGTCGCGGAAGGGATCCCGGTCGAAGAGGAGGACCCGCGCCACGATGGGAGGTACGGACGCCACCGCGGGGAGGTCGGCAAGGAATGCCAGCTCGAGCCGGCCATTGCGGGTGGCGTACACTCCCAGACGCGTGGCGGCTGAATCGGCAGAGGCGATTGCCGGCGCCAGCAGCGTCGCCATCCCGCCGTCGGCGAGTCCGTGAAGATCACGGAAGACGTCTCCTTCCGGGGCGGTGAGCATTTGCACGACTTCCCAGCGGGCTTCGGCCGTCCCGCGGAAGACCGTCGCAGTGCGCCCATCGCTTTCCACCGCGAGCAGCCGGCCGCCATCGGCGCCCGCGCCTGCATCGGCTCCCACCGCATGCGGCGTCCAGCGCAGGCTCCTGAGCACTTCGGTCCGGGTGGACTCGACGCGAATCGTGCCCCCCGGGCTTTCGGGTGGAAATACGGTGGTGAATTCGGTGTCGTTCGACGCGTATGCCACGACTGCCGGCGAGCGGCGGGCAAGGGAGAAGACCACGGCCTCCATCTCCATCACGCCCCGCTTCAGCGTGATGTCGCCCCACTTCACCCGCCGGAGCCCTTGCGGTTCGACGCCAAACCAGCTCAGGACCGAATCTGCCTCCGGGGTCGTGTCCCGCAGTCCGCGATGCAGCCAGGCGGTGGACGCGGTATCCTGAATGGCCCCGGACATCACCGCAAACGCCAGGGACTCTTCGCGATCACCGGCGTCGATCTCGATGAGAGTCCGCTGCAAGGCGACATTGCCGCCGCGATCCGCAACGGATTCCAGGAGCCGCGGCTCCGGCAACTCCAGAGCGAGGAAGGTGGCGGTGGAAGCGACGACCGAATCTGGACGGGACACGGCAGTCTCGGTGGGCCCTCCGGGAACCGACCACTCGATCACCGTCTGTGGCGCCTCGACGGCGGTGCGTCCGGCGATTCTCCAGGCGCGGTTGGCGCTGGGAAAGGACAGGAGCAGATCGTCGAGCCCATCGCCATCGAGGTCGCCGGCGTCGAGTCGGAAGGGATCCAGCGGCACGGTGCGATCCAGGGACAGCGGCATCCAGACCGCCTCCGAGTTCGCGGCGTCGCGCCGCAGAAACAGTTGGTCGCCCCGGCGGAGCGCGAGGTCGGAACGCCTGTCGCCGTCGAAGTCCACCACGCGATCGACCATGAGGAAGGGGTAGCGGTGCGGGAGCAGCTTCATCACATCGCTGATGTCGAGCACGTCGCCACCGCGCGGCGTCACGCCGGGCGGCACGAGGCCC
>JAFLEG010000158.1 GCA_017302195.1 Verrucomicrobiota bacterium | reverse complement strand
CGGCGGCATTGTTCGCGCATATCGACCGGCTTGCCTATCTGCGCCCACCCGGCTTCGGCGTCGTGCAGCGCTGGCGCTGCGAACAGGAACATGGCTATCTGGCGCAGGATGGTGCAGAGCGCGCCGCCGCCGCGATGACCGACGAACAGGTCGCCCGCTTCATCGCCCATTATGAACGGCTGACGCGCTGGATCATGGACGAGATGCCGGGGCGAGCCGATGTAACGATCCAGCTTGATGAAGCCCGCTCCCCCGTTTCCCTTTCGGTGCGTGCATGAAAACCGGATTTCTGCTCTGCTGTGCTCTGGCGCTGTCTGCCTGTACCGGCAGCGCTGCCAATGAAGGAAAATCGGCCATGGCCAAAGACCCGATCATCATCGCCCATCGCGGCGCCAGCGGCGAGCGGCCCGAAGACTGACCGGGACGCGCCCGGGCTCGGTCATGGCCGGCGCAGGCGGAAGAATCGCAGGGGCTGGTTGAAGGGTGTGGTGTGGACGGTGCCGACGGGCGCCGGCGTCACCGGCTGCCAGTCGGCGACGCCGGCAATGCCGTCCGCGAACTCCAGCACGTAGTCCGCGGCCTCCGCCGGCCAGGTGAGCGTGGCCAGGTCCCCGGTGACGGTGAGGTTCAGCGCCACCTCGCCGGGGACCACGGCCACGCCCACCAGGATGCCAGAGACCTCAAAGTCGCCGCCGCGGAGCGCGACGTCCGCCGTGTCGGAGACCTCGGTTTCCAGGGCAAAGTCTCCCCCCGCGGACGAACCGGTTCCGGAGGTCAGCGATCCCTCCAGGGAGAAGTCCCCACCCACGGAGGGGCCACCCCAAACCGCGATCGCGGTGAGCACCAAGACCAGGACCAGAAGCCCACTGATCCGTGCCGGATGCGGAGTCATCGTCCCCCTCCGTTGGACGCGGTCTCGGTGGAACGCGCCAGGAGTTTCTCCAGGGCGGCGAGGCGCTCCTCCATCGAACGATTCTGGGCCTGCAAGCCCGCGATCTCGGCGTCCCGCGCCTCCACGCGGACATTGAGTTCCTGAATGGCATTGATGGCGGCCCAGTAGATCGGGCCGGCGTTGAGGGTGCGGTAGCCGTCGGAACCCTGCTTCACCGCCTCGGGGATGACCGTCTCGACCTGCTGGGCGATCACGCCGACCTCTTCCCGTCCCGAGGACGTGCGATGCACGGCGTCGTCCACGTACTCGTAGCGTTTGGTCCGCAGTTGAAGGATGGCGTCCAGGCCATGCTCATACGGCCGGATCCGCTGCTTGAGCCGTTCATCGGAGAAAATGTCCCAGACGGGGCTGGAGTCCAACCGCCGGGCGCTGCCGGATACCAGGAGGCTGCCCGTCGTTACCGCCCCCTCCAGGGTGGCCTCTCCAGTCACGGAGAACGCCCCCTCCACGGCCACCGCACTGTCGCCCGTGACCAACCGGGCGCCTCCGGCCGCGCGCACGAGGAACTGGTCGTTCCCAGTGGAGGAAAAAGCTCCCGCCTGGGAATCGGACCATACGAAAGCGCCGGGGTGGGCCGCCTGGGCTCCAGATCCTGCGGCGAATCCGCCAGTGACGAACCGCGTGCCGCCAGCGGCGCGCACGGAAAACTGATCGTCGGCTGTCGAGGCAAAGTCGCCAGCCTGTCTGTCGGACCAGACAAACGCTCCGGGGTGACTGGCCTTCGCGTTATTCCCAGCCGCAAAGGCGTAGTGCGCTGCGTAGTTGTTGAGCCCGCCCGGGATCGTCCCGTAGGCACCCTGCACGCGGTTGTTTTCCCCACCCCCGATGGCGGCCGAATGTGCATTGAACAGGATCGCATTTTGGGTGCCGCCCCCGATGACTGCAAACAAGGAGCCGCTGGCGATGACATTCCCAAATCCGCCGCCGATCGCCGTCCAGGAGCAGTTCTCGCCAATCACATTGTTGCGCCCTCCCAGAATCGCCGCCAGGGGGGAAGCAGGCCCGATGGAATTCGTCCTGCCGCCGGCAATCACGCTGAAGTCGGACCCGGAAAGAACCCGATTGGCCAGTCCGCCTCCGATCATCGCCCCCTGGCTACCTTCCACCCGGTTGGTCGCGGCACCGGCAATCAGGTTCGGGATGCCATCGGTGGGCTCCAGCCGCAGCACGCGCTGCCCGGCGACCACCAGGTGCAGCGGCTGGTTGTCGGTGGTTCCCAGGAAATGGGCGGCCGGCGTCGTGCCCGCGTTGCCGGTGCGGCTCCAGCCGGTGTTCACGCCGGTCAGTCCGCTGCCGTCACCGACAAATGCGGTGGCGGTCACCGTGCCGGTCACGGTCTGATTGCCGGTGAAGGCGTTGCCCTGGTCCCGGCGGACCACGTTGGCGGGGATCGCGGCGTCCGGAAGGGCGCCGGCAAGCTGGGACGCCTGCACGCCCGTCAGGCCGCTGCCATCCCCGGCGAAGCGGGGCGCCGTGACCTGGCCGTCGGGACTGATGGACATCGCCAGCACGCGGCCGCCCAGTTCGGCGTTCAGCCAGAGGAAGTCCACCTGGTTGGCGCCGTTGGCGATGATGAAGTCCTGCTGGTCGAAGTCATTGGCGTCCGCACGCAGGTGCAGCCGGGCGGAGTTGGCACCCTGGATGATGTTCAGTCCGTTGCCGGTGGCGCTCCGGGTGTGCACGCCGTCCCAGCCCGGGGGATAGGCCACCCCTCCCATGACCATGGGAGAGGTGGTGCCCACACCGAGGTGGCCATCGGCAACGCTCTGGCTGCCGGAAAAGATGTTGGGACGGTCGCGCAGCACCGCGCTGGCCGGGAGCTGGGACTCCGCCACCGGCCCGCTGAAGTTCAGGGCGGTGGAGGCGGTGACCCCCGTCAGGCTGCTGCCATCGCCGGCAAACCGGGGAGCGGACACCGTGCCCTCGGTGTCAATGGACATTGCCAACAGGCGATCGCCCAGGTTGGGAGAAAGCCACAGGAACGCCACCTGGTTCGCCTGGTTGGCGATGGCGAAGTCGCGGTTGGCCGTGTCGTTGCGGTCGGCGCGCAGATGCAGCCGGGCGCTCACCGCCCCCTGGATGAGGTTCAGGCCGTTCCCGGCAGGGCTCTGGCTGTGAATTCCCTGCCAGTCCGGGGGGTAAGACGCGGTGGGCAGGGCCATGGGGAGGGTCGCGCCGACCCCCAGGTTGCCATTCTCAAGAACCTGGGTGCCGCTGAAGGTATTGGGACGATCCCGCATCGCCACAGTGGTGGGGAGCTGCCCTTCGGTGATCGCGCCGGAGAAGGTCAGGGCGGTGGTCGCGGAGGCGGCAGTCACGCCGGTCAGCCGGCTGCCGTCGCCGGCAAAGCTGGGGGCCGAAACCGGTCCGTCCACGGCAAGTCCGGCGCTGCCGGTGAGGAAGCGGGCGCCGCCGCCGGCGCGCACGCTGAACTGATCCCGGGTGGTGGACTCGAGTCCGGTGCCGGTTCCATCGGACCAGACAAAGGTGCCCGGATGGATGGCCCGGGCGAGCACCCCGGCCGCAAAGGCGTGATGGGTCGCGACGTTCTGCATTCCTCCGGGAATGGTGGCGGCGTCACCGTCGGCGCGGTTGCCCTGACCGCCGCCCACCGTGGCCTCCGCGCCGGTGGCGGCATTGTCCGCACCACCCGCCACGGTCGCCGCCCGGCCCCCGGCGCTGTTGGCATCTCCGCCGCCCACGGTCGCCTGCTCGCCGCCGGCGGTATTGCCGCGGCCGCCGCCCACGGTGGCATCCTCCGCACCCGCCGTATTCCCGCCGCCGCCGCTCACCGTGGCCAGCGAAGCGGTGGCGCGATTGGTGCGATATTCCGCGCTGTCGCTGCCCGGGAATCGCCCGGTGCCTCCGCCGAAGACGGTGACACCGTTGGCGGTCGGGGCCGCGAAATTCCCCGGGTCGCCACCGATCACGTTGATGCCGGAGGCATCGCTGCCGTTGCTGCCGTAGTGAAGACGGAAGCCGCGCAGGCTGTTCACCCGCAGGTCCAGCGGCTGCCCGTCGGTCGTCCCAAGAAAGTCCGCTCCCGTGGTTCCCGCATTGCCCAGGCGACTCCAGCCGTCGGAGGAACCGGGAATGCCCTGCGGTCCCTGCGGTCCCTGCGCGCCCACCGGTCCCGCCGGTCCCGCCGGTCCGGTCAGCCCCTGCGGACCTATGGGACCACCCGGACCGGCCGGACCCGGATCGCCTGCGTCGCCTTTCGGGCCCTGTTCCCCCTGCGGTCCCGGTGTCCCGGATCCGGCGCCATCGAAGGCGTACAGGGCATAGGGCACCACGCCCAGGGGTTGGCGGGGATCCAGCGTCACGTAGGAAACGACGCCCAGCTCCGAAACCTGCTGGACCTCGACGCTCAGCCAGCGGGCCACGCCGTCAAAGGCCCCGGGTCCGAAGTCCTCCAGCGGGGTGGTGAAGGCGCCGACGGTGACCGTCACCCGGTTGGTGATGAAGTCTCCCACCTGGGTGTCGGTGCCGGTGGCAGCCGAATGCAGGCTGAACCGCAGCAGGTAATCGCCAGTGGCTGGCACACCGCGCACCAGCAGCCGGCCTTCATAATTGAAGGCGGGGCTGGCGGGAGGGGCCGGGTGAACGAGGAAGCCGGCTGCCGGGAGGAGCAGGCAGGCGACCAGGAGAGCGGGAACACGGGGCTTCATAAGGGATCGGCAGAGCGCGCCACCCGTTTCCTATGAAGTTTCCCCCGGTTCGTTGCGGAGTTCGCCGACATCCATCTCGCCATCCCGTCCTCCCGGGGGCAGTCTGACCGCGCCCTCGTTCCGATGTTCCGGAGTCTCCCATGAAGGCCGCCGCCGAACCGTCCGGCCCCCTGGCGCTTCCGAACACGCGGTGGAGCGTGATCCTCGACGCCCAGCAGGAGAATCCGGCCGCGCTGGCCGAGTTCTGCCGCGAATACTGGTTTCCGCTGTATGGATACGCGCGGCGCACCGGCCTGGGCCCCGAGGATGCCGCGGACCTCACCCAGGCATTCTTTGAACGGATCCTGTCCCGCGACGTGCTGGGTCAGGCGCGGCGCGAGCGGGGGCGTCTGCGCAACTTCCTCCTGCGCACCTTCCACAACTTTGCCGCCGAGGAATGGCGCCGAACCCACAGCCAGCGGCGCGGCACTCCCGGGACGGTGGTGGCGCTGGACGCCCTGTCCGTCGAGCCCCGGTCCCACGTGACCCCGGAGACGGAGTATGAGCGGTCGTGGGCCCGGGAGGTGCTGCGTCAGGCCCGGGAGCGGCTGCGAACCCTGTATCAGCAGCTCGGACAGCAGACCATGTTCCACGCCCTGGAAGGCTTCCTGACGGACGGGGATCTGGAGGGATCGTTCCGCGAGATTGCCGCGCCCCTGGGAATCACCGAAGCCGCCGCCCGCTTCGCCGCCTTCCAACTGCGCCGGCGCTATCGGGAAACGCTGCGGGAGGTGGTGGCGGACACCGTCGCCAGCCCCGAGGAGGTCTCGGCGGAACTCGAACACCTCCAGTCCCTGTTTGGCCGCTGACACCATGCAGGACGCCGCGTCAGCGCTCTGCCCCCGTTGCGGCATCCCCCTTCCGGCCAGCAGCGCGGGATGCCCGGCCTGCCTGCTCGGCGCCGGCCGATCCCCGGAGGCCGCGGCCGATGAATTGTTCCAACTGGTCTGCCGGCTGCCCATGGAGGATCGCGAGCCCCTGCTCGCCGAAGCCGACCGCGACACCCCCGACCTCGCGCAATCGGTGCGGCGGCGGTTGAGCGCGATGCGGCACCCGTCCGGTCCCACGCCCGCCGGCGTGGATCCGGAGGGCGGCCCGGATGCTCCCTGGGGCATTCACGCCTCCGAAGAGGCGCCGGGAAGCTGCATCGGCGCCTTCCGGCTGGTGCGTTGCCTGGGCGAGGGCGGCATGGGGACGGTCTGGGAGGCGGAGCAGCAGGCGCCCGTGCGCCGTACCGTGGCGTTGAAGCTGATCAAGCTGGGCATGCACACCCGCGAGGTGGTGAAGCGCTTCGAGCGCGAACGCCAGACACTGGCCCTGCTGAACCACCCCCACATCGCCCGGGTGTTCGAGGCGGGCGTGACGCCGTCCGGACGTCCCTACTTCGCGATGGAGCGGGTGTCGGGAAGCCCGATCACCGAAGCCTGCGTCGCCGAAGGGCTCCCGCTGAAGCGGCGGCTGGAGCTGTTCCTGGAAATCTGCGCCGCTGTGGAGCACGCCCATCAGAAGGGGGTGATCCATCGGGACCTCAAACCCTCCAACATCCTGGTGGGCGGCGGCCGGGTGACGGTCATTGATTTCGGGATCGCCAAGGCCACGCAGGGGGCCGGCGACTCGCTGGTCACCCGCCGTGCGCAAATCCTGGGCACGCCGGCCTACATGAGCCCGGAGCAGGCCCAGTCCGCGGGGGCCGACCTCGATACCCGCACCGACGTCTATGCCCTGGGCGGGATCCTCTACGAACTGCTGGCCGGCGTCCCGCCCTTCAACGCCACCCGCCTGGCCCAGACCAGTCTCGCGGACCTGCAGCGCATCCTGCTCGAGGAGGATCCTCCGTCGCCGAGCACCCGGCTCGCCGCAGCGAGGAGGGCGGGCGGCGGCATCTGTCCGGCGAGCCGGTGACGGCCGTGCCCCCGACGGTCGGCTATCGGTTGGACAAGTTCGTCCGACGCCATCGCGCCGCGGTCGCCGGTGCCGTCCTCACCCTGACCGCCCTGGTCGCCGGACTGGTGGTCAGCGTTCAGCAGGCCGCCCGCGCCCGAAGCGCGGAGCGGTCCACCACCCTCACCCTGGCCGACATGCACACCCGCTCGGGGCTCGCTGCGGATGCCGCAGGGGATCCGTCCCGTGCGGCATTGTGGTTCGCATCCGCCGCGGTCCTCGCCGATGCCGACCCGGCGCGGCGCGAAGCCAACCGCCGCCGCGCCGCCGCCTGGCGACCCACCGTTCCCACACCGGTTCGGGCCCTCGAATCGGGATTCTCCTACATCGGCGACCTGCTCTGGAATCCGCGGCATGCAGCCCTGGTGGTAGGATCCGATCCGCCGGGCCGCTGTCTGGTCTGGGATCTCTCCGCGGATCGGCTCTGGACCCCGGCAGCCGCCGCGCAGGCCCGACGCGCCCTCTGGGATCCGACCGGCGAGCGCATCGCCATCGCCGCGGATTCACAGATCCGCATCCTGGACTACCCCGCCGGACGGGAGATCGCCAGGCGCGACGGCGACGCGCCCACCGCGTGGGCCTTCCATCCCACCGCCCCCTGGCTCGCCATTGGCGACCCGAGGCCCCTGCTCTGGAATTGGCAGACCGGCGAACAGCAATCGCTCCCGACGCGGCATCAGGTCCCCTCCCAACTGGAGTTCAACCGGGACGGCAGCCGCCTGCTCATCGCCTGGCCCGACGCTGCCGGGGTGGTCGCCACCGATCGTCCGGACACCCTCCTTCATCCGATGGTTCCCAACGCATCCCTGCGCAGGGTCCTGTTCCTGGGCGAAGGCGACCGGTATGTGACCAGCGGTTCGGATGGCAGCGTTCAGATCCGCGACACCCGGCAGGGAGACGTCGTGGACGACTATCCGGGGGGGGATCCCCAGCGGGGCGCCCCACTTGCCGCCAGTCCGGACGGACGGTTCCTCGCACGCGACAGCGCCCCGGCGCTCGATTTGAACGCGAAGACCCCGATGGCAGTTCCCTTCCACAAAAACCTCTTCCAGGCCGCGGCCTTCGGTCCGGACAGCGCGTTGCTGGTGACCGGAGGATACGACGACGTCCTGAGCCTCTGGGACCTGTCGTCGGATCGTCCGGTGGAGACGGTCGGGCACCATCAGCATGCGGTGCTCCGGGTGGCCTTGTCCCCGGATGCCGGATGGGTTGCGTCCAGCCAGGATGGGCTCCTCCGCGTGTGGTGGATCGGACGACCGTCGCCGATGACGAAGATTTCCACGGGTGCGGACTCCCTGGCCGCCCTGTCGCCGGACGGCCTCCTGCTCGCCCCTTCCGGTCTCAACCGGCGTGACGGCGCCCTGGCCCGCACCCGGGCGTATCAACTGCCCGCGGGAACTCCGGCAGGTCCCGAGCTCGAGCCACAGGGTCTCATCATGGATGCCGGATTCCCTCCCGACTCCCGATGGCTGGCCCTCGCGGTCAGCACCACGCCAAACCGCGGGCAGACCCCG
>JAFLEG010000157.1 GCA_017302195.1 Verrucomicrobiota bacterium | reverse complement strand
ATCTTTCGGGCAGCAATCTGGCCAAAATCGAGGTGCGTCGTTCGGGACTGACGGAGCAACCTTTGGTGGTGCCCATCCGGCGCGCGGGCACCAGCGTGGCCGTCTCGGGCGCCGACTATGTGGCTTTGCCGGCGTCGGTGACCATTCCAGCCGGTGAAGTCCGGGCGACGTTGACGGTCACCCCCATCAACAACAAGCGGGCGACAGGCACGCAACTGCTGGTGGTGGAGATCGTGCCGGCGACGAGCGCCTCGCCCTACACGGTGAAAGCGGGCCAGGGGTCTGCGAGTCTCCTGATACGCGATGTCGAGCTGCCGGAGGTGACCGTCGAGACCGAGGTGGCCATGGCGGAGGAGAAGTCACTGAAGCCAGGGCGGCTGATCTTCAAGCGCCTGGAGAAATCCACCGAACCATTGACGGTTTTCTACGCTGTGGGCGGCACCGCCACGCCGGGGAATGCCGGATACACCACCCACCCCGCAGACTACCGGTCGTTGCCGGGCCATGTGACCATCCCGGCCGGGGGGGATTCGGCGAGCGTGGATGTCGTGCCCATTGCCGACACGGAACTGGAGTCCCTGGAATCGGTGCAGGTGATCCTGACCGGTTCCCGCGACTACGTCATCGGCCAGGCCAACAAGGCCACCGTCACCATTGATGATCTGAACACCGCCCGGTGGAGGAGCGAACTGATCCAGCCGAACTCGGTGGCCGGTACCGACGGTCCGAAGGGCTTGATTCGGGTCACGCGGCTGGGAACTGTCCTGACGGATATGACCATGGCGTACCAGGTGCTGGGTCAGCGGACCCTGCTGTCGTCGGGCATTGTCCATGACTTTGACAAGGTGCCGCCCGGGACTTCTGCCAGCTATCAACTGACGGTTACCGGCGGGCGTCTGGGAACCACCGCAGGCACCCTGCTCATGTCCAAGGGGATCGTCACCATGGAGGTGGGACTCAAGGCCACGCTGACCAGCAAGGAAGTGGCGGGGGCGACGCTTCGGCTGGCCAACGGGACGACGGCGGAGATCAGCCATCCGGTGGTGTTTCTGGATCGGTGGCATCTGGTGACCTTGGACCGGAGCGATCAGCAGGTTACCGAGGGTGCCCGGCCGGTGGTGAAGTTGACCGCCGCGGCCCGGGATCCCGCCGGCACCCCCACCACCGTGCGGCTGCATCTCTCCGGCACCGCGACGGCTGCCGCGGACTTCACCCTGACCGGCGCGGCGGGTGCCATCATCGCCAACGCCGATGGCACGCGCTCTGTGGATGTCGTCATCCCGGCTGCTCCGACCTCGGGCAGCATCCGCTCGGCCACTCTGACCATCAACACCTCGGCGGACGGCAAGTCCGAACCCTTGTCCGAAACCCTGGTCATCCGGCATGAGCCGGGCCAGATTTCTTCGGCCCACAATGCGGTGCTCAACCCGAGGGCCTATGCCGCGGTGCAGATCCGGGACAACACCGCGGTGGTCTTTCCGGCGCTGGATTGTGATCAGGACGGCTTGCCGGACACCTACGAGGTGGACCACGACCACGATCCGCTGACGCCGACCCGGGTCCTTGCGGATGAGGACCATGACGGCGTTCTGGACCTGGATGAGCTGGTCCGGGGTACCGGTTACGACGACTCTGATTCTGACAATGATGGGGTGAATGACTTCCTGGAATCCCTGGTGGGGAGCAATCCGCTGGTGGCGGATGCCGGCCTGGCCATGGCCACGCGGGATCACGTCCCGGTGCGCCTGACCACGGCGGGCACCCTTCGGGCTCCCGACGGCGCCTGTTTCCGCTGTCATGCCCCGGGAATGACCCTGGCCGGGGTGGAGCAGCTTTCCCACCTGCGCGCCCTCGACAGCGAATCGCTGATGCTGTCCCGCAACCTGCTCCTTGCTCCAGGGACCTCGCACGAGATCACCCTGACCGAACCCCAGGGCTACGTGGCCAACCCGACCAAGCTGAGCACCTACACCGCGCAGATCGAAGCGCTGGATTCCACCCGGCCTCCGGGGTTCATCGTCCTGGAGACCGACGCCGCCAAGCCCCTGCTGGGCGTCAACCGGCCGGTCGAGACCGCCACCTTCACCACCCGCCGCGCCACCCTCCGGATCCTCAACCGACCCAAACTTGCGGTGGACGCCAACCGCGACGGCACAATCCGATTTGACGCCTCCGATGGCACCAGCTCCAAACGCCCCTACCGCTTCTGGGTGAACAATGATCAGGACTCCGCGGGGCTGAGCGCAAATCCTGGGCCCGATCATGCAGATGGGATCATCCAGAACGCGATGGACCTGGAGGACTTCTCAAGGCTCTGGATGGATCTTCAGGGCCTCCAGGATGGCCTCAATCTGGCCGACATCACATACGCGTTTGAGTGGCGGAACGTCACTGAGGGAACACCCGCAATTCAGATCTACCGCCAGCAGGAGTCCGGCGGAGGCCTGGGCTACCTCCTGGATTCGGCCAAGGCTGCGCTTCAGTGTCGTTCCGGCGCAGTCATCCCCGCTTTCGCGCAGGCGCTCCAGGCAACCGGAGGCGGCCGCCAGATCCAAGCGGGGTCACCGTTTGGCCTACCCTATTCCACTTGGTACACGGGGCCGAACCTGCGCCATTTCCTGTTCGAGGCCGTGTCCCCAGGTAAAGGGCAACTGGTGGTTACCCTGCGGAAGGGGACCGCGATCCTGGTTGAGTCAGAGCCGATCCAACTTGAACTGCTCGATATCAAGCAAATGTACTCCAGGGTGCATGCGACCCCACTGGCACCATTCACGCAGCCATACAAACACATTGCTGATCAACCAAAGGATCCAGTCGTTGGGTTCACCTTGCTCGACGATGAGTTTGAGGTGAAGGAGGACGTTGCCAGTGACGAAGAAATAGCAGTTTTCGTGCACGGCTGGAACATGACCGATGCGGAAGCGTTGAAGTTCTCGGAAACCAAGTACAAGCGGATGTGGCATGCGGGATACCGTGGCGGCTTCGCCATGTTTCGGTGGCCGACAGATTCGTTAATAACTCCAGAGGTCCTCGACTTCGAGTTCTTCGACTCATACAATATGAGCGAGCATCGGGCCTTCGAGTACTCGTTCGGCCTCAAGAAATTTTTCGAAACGCTATCCCCGCAACAGCGAGGACCGGTGATATGCCACAGCATGGGAGCAGTCGTTGTTGCTGGTGCATTGGCGTCAGGCATGAACGCGTCGAAGGTCTTGTTCTTTCAGGGTGCCGCACCGGCCAGCATGTTCGACACGCGCGATGCACTCGCTATCGGACCATTGGTAACAGCCGAAAATTTGGCGTTGACCGGACTGAAAACGCCTGACCGTTTTCTGGATCAACGGGGCTATCGCGGTTTTGTTCCCATCGCGTTTGCTGAACTCTATAACTACCATAACGCTGATGATTTTGCTCTGCAGACCGGGAGTTTCGCCAAAAACTTGTTGGATGTAAACTGGGTCAGAAACCAGCAGTTGTCCAAACCGCATCTGCCAGATCGAAACCTGAACAATGGATATGTGTGGTATTCTGCGTCAATGCTGGGAGGAGTTAATTCTCAGGCATTTCTAGCATTGCGGGCGGCACAGTTCATTATCAGAAGGACAGTTCAGTCGGACAATGAAGTGCTTGCGTTTGTCGCTCGATCCAGAACTCGTGCGCTGGGTGCAGAGCCGAGTATTCAAGGACCGTTCCTGCCGGCAAATAGCAGGAATCTTGGTGCCATGGGGCTCCAGCGCACCAGAAGTGATCACAGCGGCCAGTATCTTCGACCGATTCACGAGACATGGCCCATCTATCGCTCAATCGTTTCAGACATCTCCACGCCATGAAGTCCAAAGTCCTGGTCGTGATATTGACGTTCTTGACCGCCGCTGGAGGGCTGCTTGTTGCTCGGTTGCTTCAAAAACCAGCAGGTGGCGATCTGGGTCGCAGTGATGGGGCAGTTTCGAGACCAACTGGAGGCAGCTCTCGCCAGCCGCCGGTGCAGTTCCGTTTGGCTGAGTCGCAGGATCCCTCGGTTCAGGGTCGTTGGACTGAATGGAACGCGACGCGGGACTGGGAGAATGACCCGCTGATCGTGAACTACCTTTCCAATAGTTTGAAGAATCCAAAACTGGATTGGGAGCAGCCGATCAATTTCTGGGGCATTGTCCTGGACGATGCGGATCGGCCGATAGGCGGCGCGAAGGTCCAGTTTGTCTGGAGTGACCTCTCGGCGCTCGGGACAAGCCGAACGGACGTCACGACCGATATGGAAGGTAGATTCGTCGTTACGGATAGGAAGGGCAAGGGTGCGAGCGTCATGGTGGAGGCGGAGGGACATCGACCCTGCGGTTGGTTGGTCGTTGGCTTCGAGTACGCCGACCCGACGGATCGGGCCTATCATCGTCCTGATCCAAACCGGCCGGTGTTGTTTCGGTTGATCCGGAAGGGGCCGAAGGAGTCGTTGGTGAGGCGGGAGCGGATGAGCTTTCGGGTGGACGATCAGACGGGGGACCTGCATCTGGACCTGCTGGGACAACGGGCGGTTCGAGCCTCCGACCCGGGGGTGGATCTGGTGGTGCACGCAGAGCACGGGCCGATCCGGGAGGATGACCGCGCACGTTGGTACGACTGGAAGGTCGTACTTTCGGTGCCGGACGGTGGAATCCAGGCAGGAAGCGAGTGCCCGCCTGCAGCGCCTGAGGACGGCTACCAGCCCCAAATGGAGTTCTTGGGCAAGGTGGAGGCAAACCGCCCGTCGGGTGAAGTGTTTGACTGGTTCTTCATCCGCTCGCGTGGCGGGCAGCATACCGCACGAATCCACATCAAGGTCGTACCGGCGCCCAGCGGTGGCGGTGCTCCGAAGGTGTTCCTTGCCGACTATGTGCTGAATCCTGCCGGATCCCTCGGGCTTGAATTCTACGAGGAGATGCAGGTGGCCGACAAATACTACGTCTCCCCGGATGCCGGTGACGTGACGCCCCGGCGGGATTGACGGGCACTTCTCCGGAGTCGCCAGCGGGGCTGGCGTGCGGCATCTTCCACCACCGTGTCCGCTTCAACCCCCGTACTGGGCGCCGCGCAGCGCCGCTTCCTGTACCTGACCGCCCTCGTCAACGGGGCGGCCATCATGATCGTCGAGATCCTGGGTGCGAAGATGCTCGCGCCCTTTCTGGGGACCTCGCACTTCGTTTGGACCGCGCAGATCGGGATGGCCATGGTGTCGCTGGCCGCAGGCTACTATGTCGGTGGCCGCTGGTCCGACTCGGCCGTGGGGTTGAATCGCCTCTACGGTGCCATGCTGGCTGCGTCGGGGTACCTGGCGATGACCATCATGGCGGTGCGACCGGTGGCGCGATTCTGTCTGGGCATGTCGCTGCCGGTGGGCGCCCTGGTGGCGTCGCTGTTCCTGTTCTTCGTGCCCCTGGCACTGCTGGCCATGACCGGGCCCTTCCTGGTGCGATTCCTGACCCAGCAGTTGCATGCGGTGGGCGGAGCCGTGGGGCGACTCACTTCGCTGAGCACGGTGGGCAGCCTGATCGGCACGGCGGCCATCGGATACCTGCTCATCCCGCTGGCCCCCAATTCGGTGACCATGGCGATCACCGCAGGAGCGGTCGCTCTGGTGGCCCTGGTGCATTTCGTGGTCTGGGGACGTGGGGGCGTCGCTGCGACGGTCGTCGTCGCGGTCATCGCGTTGATCGCCGGCCTGGGGGTCCGCCGTGATGTGTGGATGCAGTTTACCCATGTGCGGCAGTTGTACCGGGGCAATTCCAATTTCGGTCAGTTGCAGGTGATGGAGACCACGACCGGGAGCCAGCGGTTCTATGTGAACGACTATCTGATCCAGAACACCTACTCGCCCGCCACGCGCCAGAGCACCTCGCTGTTCACCTACGCGCTGTACGGACTGGCCCGGATGCATGTGGAGAACCTGAAGTCGGTGCTGTGCATCGGCCTGGGGGTGGGGATTGTCCCCGGTCAGTTTGCCAGCGAGGGCGTGGAGGTGGACGTGGTGGAGATCAATCCGGCGGTGGTGCCGGTCGCCCGGAATTTCTTCGATCTCGATCCTTCGAAGATGAACATCACCATCGGCGACGGGCGGCAGTTCCTGAACCGGTGCACCAACCGCTACGACGCGGTGGTGCTGGACGCCTTTCTCGGCGACTCCTCGCCGGCGCATCTCATGACCCGGGAGGCCTTCGAGGCCATGCGCCAGGTGCTTTCCCCCGAGGGCGTGTTGGTCATCAACTGCTTTGGCGGCACCGGACAGGGACGCGATTTCTTCCTGGCCTCGATGGTGAAGACCCTGCGAGCCGCCTTCCCCCATGTGGAACTGCGCGCAGCCGAGAACGGCAATGCCTTCTTCGCCGCGTCGGCCTCCCCGCTGCGATTGGTGAGGCGATTGGATCCACTGACGGTGCATCCGATGGTGCGGGACACGGCGGTGCGCGTGTTGTCGGGTACGCAGGAGACCGATCCGAAGCACGGTCGGGTGCTGACCGACGACTTCAATCCGGTGGAGTTCTACGATGCCGCCAATCGCGAGCGGCTCCGGAAGAATCTGGCGCAGAGCATGCAGGACATCTGAGGCATTCGGCAGCGGGTGGCGGCGGGAAGCGCCGAACCCGCCGAGCAACGACGTTCTGGCCCGGTATCGAGGCTTTGAATGCGCCAATGCCCTGGGTGGACGAATGGCCAACAATAGCTCGGCAGGGACGCGGGTGCGCCACTTGGGGACCGTACGCGTCTCGCGTGCAGAATCCGGTGCCCCGCCGGATTCTTCGTCCTCTGAACTTCTCCCTCCACCCGCAACCCTGATCCAGCACCCAGCAGTTGATGGTCCACGAGCTCTCGGGCGAGACGCCCAGGACGACACGCGGGATGCATGTGCTCCCCACGGGGACGACCTCCGGACGTCGGGTCATCACGACGGCGGCCACACCCGGCAGAGGGGGCGCGGCTCGCGCTGCCAGCCATCGCCGGGATGGGCGTCGCCGACGGTGTAGCGGCGATCCTTGTCACCGTCCCGACGCCATTCGAAGAGCGGGAGCACGCTCTCGGCCGGGGGAATCGTTCGTTCAGGAATGGGTCGCACCGCCTCCCAGGTTCCATCGTCGCCTTCCGGCACCTGCCGCCAGGAACCCCGCAGCACGCCGTTGGTCCAGACGCCCGACATTTCGTAGCGATCGGCGATGTATTCGACGGTGAGGCTGAGGCGGTCCGCCTTCCAGGTGGCGCCCGTGAGGTAGGCGAAGCGGAAATCTGTTTCCTGATCCAGGCGGCCGGCAGCCTGTTCCCCCAGGGTGCTCCAGTCCATCGCCAACCGGTGCTGACGTCCCTCGCGGCTGCGGGACTCCAGACGCCAGCGTCCGGCCAGACGGATGGCTTGCGGTTCGTCTTCCGGCGGGAGGGCAAAGAACAGCGGCTCGGAGAAGTTCTCGCGCCCGACAGGTGGCACGCGGCGCAGGGTGACCCGGCTTTCGGACTCCACGGCGAATACCGGAACCCGTCCTGCCGGCCAATCGCGTGAGGCAATCACGCGGCCGCGGGCGACGGTGTTGGAGTTGGAGGCGCCGGATTCGAGCTTTGGAAAAACCCGCCAGACCACCGAATCCGGCTTTGGTTCCTGAGTTGCGAGGACTGCCAAGGGCCATGGCGGCGGCGGTGTCTCCGCGCCGGATCGTGTGGGGACAACCCCGAGCGGCAGCAGCAGCGTCAGCAGCAGTCGCATGACGGTCGCAGAACTGAGATTGGGCCGGGCAGGGCGCATGCGGTAGGGCAGGGGCCACCTCATCGCGGCACGGCCGCCTTGACCAGCCGATTGTTCCAGTTCGGACGCGTGGCCGTGTTGCCCGCAACCACTCCACCGGACTGGGAGTGGAAAATGGGGTCGTGCGGGCGCCCAACCCTGCCGATTCAGGGAGGGGTGGCATTTCACCCTGATCCCGGTTCTCCGACGACCACCGCGGGAGGTACAGGGCGCACGAAGCGATGAGCATGGCACTGGGAGTGCTTGCCCTCGGGGCATCCATGGCGAGATTTGCCTCAATGTTCTGCCGGCTGGCTGCATTCGTTCCGTGTTCCCCTCGTGCCGTTCTGGTGCGATGGGCCCCCTGGCTTCTCCTCGTGGCCGTCAGCGGCCCGGC
>JAFLEG010000156.1 GCA_017302195.1 Verrucomicrobiota bacterium | reverse complement strand
TTCTTCCACCCCTTGGTGGCCGTGGACGCCGACACGCTCCTGGCCATGGGTGGCGAGGATGAGGAGGGCAAGATTGCCAACGTGGAGGTGGTGCACCTGAAGGCGGCTGCGGCCGGATCTTCCGACGCCGCGCCCCGGGCCTCCAAGGCGTCCGGCGGCCGTCCGACTTCCGACATTTCCGGATGGGGCCAGTGGCGCGGACCCCAGCGCGACGGGCATAGCCCTGACGCGGGCTGGAACAAGGACTGGTCGGGTGACGGCCCCAGGAACCTGTGGAAGGCCCAGGTTGGCGTGGGCATGAGTTCGCCCGTGGTGGCCTCCGGACGCGTCCTGCTCCACGGCAACGACGGCCAGGAGATGGATCGTATCCAGGCGGTGGATTTGGTGACCGGCGCCTCCCTGTGGGAGGTCACCGTGCCTGGCGCCGCCAAGGTTCATGAGATGCCGATCGTGCCCGCGGGACCGGCGGCCACACCCACGGTGGAGGGTGACCGGGTGTTCACCCTGTCGCGCGACGGCCAGCTCCGGGTGCTGCGACTGGAGGATGGCGGCGAGGTGTGGAAGAAGGACCTGGTGGCGGATCTGGGCGGGAAGCGTCCGGTGTACGGCTACACCCAGTCCCCGCTGGTGCACGACGGCGTGCTCTATCTGGACATCGGGGCCGCCACCGGCGCCGCCGGATCCACGGTCGCCCTGGACGCCGCCTCGGGCGAGATCCGCTGGCGCTCGGGAACCGGCGAGGCGGGCTACAGTTCGGCGCGGACCTGGACCCACGGGGGCAAGCCGGTGGTGGCCATGTTCAAGGGCGAGGGATTGTCCGTGTTCAGCCCGGCCGACGGGCAGTCCGTCGGCTGGTACCCCACCACCTCGCGCGACTTCTGCAATTCCCTCACCCCGGTGTTCGTGGGCGACCGCGTGCTGGTGAGCAACACCGGCAAGGATCCGGCAGCCCTGCTGGAGTGGGCGTCCGGAACCGTGCAGCCGGCCTGGACCAACGCGAGCTTCGCGCTGCTCTTCAACAACGCCCTGCTCCACGACGGCTGCCTCTTTGGATTCAACGAGCAGCGCCGCGGGGTCAACGAGTTCACCTGCCTGGACGCCGCCACCGGCGCCACCCGCTGGGTCAGCGATGCCGTGGACCTGGGCGTGTTCCTCCTGAGCGACCGCCACTGGCTCTTCTTCTCGCGCAAGGGTGAGATGGCCCTGGCGCCGGCGAGCCGCGACGGCCTCCAACCGATGGCCAAGTTCCAGGCCGTGGGCGGCAAGTGCTACGCCACCCCGGCCCTGGCCGGCGGCATCCTCGTCGCCCGCAACAACGACGGCGATGTCGCCGCCTACGACCTGCGGGTCAAGGGCAGCGCCGCTGCGGGACGCTGATCGCCCACTCCTTGGTGGGGCCGCGTTCCACCCCGGCCCATACGACTCCGCCCCACCCGTGGACGAATAACGCGCGTCGTGGGTAGCCCCAACGCCATCGAGCCCGACAGAAGTCCTGTCCCTGGGATTCCCCCTTGTTTCAGAGGCTTGACATCTCTACACGTGTAGATATTGAATGACGCTCGTCATTACCATGAGCACTCCACAACCCGAGCTTACCGAATCCGAATGGGCCATCATCAAGGCGGTCTGGGAGCATCAACCCTGCGCCGCCCCATCCGTTCAGGAGGCGCTGGTGGCGTCCCGGGGCTGGACCTACAGCACGGTCCGCACGCTGATGGACCGGATGGTCGCCAAGGGGCTGCTGACCGCGGAGAAGATCCGGCATCTCACCCTGTACCGCGCCGCGGTCAGCCGGCGGCAGGCGCAGTTGGGCGAACTGCGGTACGCGCTCCGCCACGCCTTCGATGGCGCGCTCAAGCCCATGGTCGAGACCCTGCTGACCGCGGAGACGCTCTCCGCGGCCGATCTCGATGAACTGGAGGCGCTCATCGTCGCCCGGCGGAAGTCACAGGCGGGGCGGCCCGCCCGGAAGGCCAACCCCTGAACCCGTCACGCCATGCACGACCTGCTCAACCTGTTCGGCGCGCCGGCCATCCACTGGGCCCGACTCATGCTGTTCCAATCCACGCTGCTGGTCGCCCTGCTGCTGGCGGTGGATTGGCTGCTGGGCCGCCGTCTCCGCAGCGCCGTGCGCTACGCGCTCTGGCTGCTGGTGCTGCTGAAGCTCCTTCTGCCGCCGTCCCTGCTGCTGCCCACCGGCGCCGGGTTCTGGTTGGGACGCTGGTGGGCGGAGCCGGTCCACATTCCGCCGGCGTCCCGGATGACCATCGCCACGCGGGATGTCCTCACGGTCCCTGAACCGAAGCCGGTACCCCTGCTGGTGCCCACCGCGCCCGCGTCCGCGTCGCTGACCCCCGATGCGCGGCTCCTTCTCCTGTGGCTGGCCGGGGCGGCGTTCCTGGCGGCCGGACTGTGGATGAGAAACCGTCCGGTACGACGCATCGCCCGCGACGCCGTGGAGGCCCCGGACGCCATCCGGGAACCCCTTCGGGCGGCGGCTGAAGTCCTGGGGTTGTCGCGGATTCCCCGGCTTCGCGTCACCACCGCCAATCACAGCCCGGCGGTCCGCGGACTGTTCCGCCCCGAGATTCTACTGCCCGACCGGCTCGCGGACCGTTTGGCCCCGGACGCCCTGCAACTGGTCCTGCTCCATGAACTCGCGCACCTGAAGCGGCGGGATCTGTGGATCACCTGGGTGCAGGCGGTGGTGCAGGTGGTGTGGTGGTGGAATCCGGCGGTCTGGATCGCGAATGCCCGGATCCGCGCGCTCCGGGAAACGGCGGTGGACGACCTCGTCATGGCGGCCACCCGCCACGACCCCTCCGCCTATCCCTCGGCATTGCTCGCCGTGGCGCGGCACTGCGCGGGACGTCCAATGCTGGCCTTGAGCCTTCTGGGCATCCTTGAGGCCGGCGGGTCCCTGCGGTCGCGGGTGAACCGGCTTCTCCATTCCCCGCTGCCAAGCCATCCGCATCTCGGAGCCGCCGGCTGGAGCTTCTGCGTGCTGGCGGGACTCGTGCTGCTGCCGATGGGATTCCAGCGACGCGTGGAGGCGGCGGTTTCCGACACGGCGCGGGGGGCGTCCATCGAGACGGCGTCCGCTCACGCCCATGTCTCAAGCGCTGTGGGTGCGAGTCCCGGCGAGACCAATGGAGTTCTTCGCGGTGCGCCCATTCCGGGAGTTCACAGCTTTGTGGTCACGGTCCGCGCCGACGAGGAGGGATTCTTTGTCGCGGATGAACTGCTGACCGCCGATGAGGTGACGGCCGAGTTGCGGAAGCTGCAACGCGAACCCGAGGTCACCGAGATCATGGTCCATCTTCAGGTTGAACGCGGCGTGAACGGGAATCGCCTGGTTCCGGCCGTGGAAGTGATTCGCGCCGCCGGATTCTCGAAGATCTTTGTTTCAACCGGAATGCCACCTGCCGGGGAACTGAAGCCCGGCGACCAATGGCTGGTGAGCACGCTCGATTTCCAGCCGCTCATGACTCGTACCTTCCGGGTGAATCCCAACACCTTCCTCATCGGCATCGAGGCGGTCATGGGCAATCCGCTGGGCCTGGCAGGCGCGGTCCGGACCAACGGGTCTCCCGAGGTGCAATCGCGGGTGCGGGACTTCTTTCGGGCTGCCGGGGTGGACTTCCCGCGCGCCGTCACCGCACCTCCGGGTGTCGCGGACATTCCCCTGCCGCAGAAAGCCCTCTTCTTCAACGATCGCAACGGGATCCTCTTCGTGCGGGCCACGGCAGCGGACCTCGACGTCGTTGAAAAGGCGATCCAGGCGCTCAATGTGGCGCCGCCCCAGGTGGAGGTGGAGGCGCGATTCATGGTGCTTGAGGACGGTCAGGCAGGATCACTGGGGTTGGACTTCCTGCTCAAGGCCTCTCCGGAATCCGACGCGTCCGGCACCAATGCCGCCGTCGGCCTCCTCACCGAATCTCAATACCGGGCCGCACGAGTCGCGTTGGAATCGCGAACCGGTGTTCAGACACTTTTCGTGCCCAAGGTGATCACCCTGGGCGGGCGTCAGGCCATGGCGAGCGCCACCGCGGTGATCCCGGTTCCAGACATTCAGGGGCGACTCCAGGACATTCCCTTCGGGCCCACCTTGGATGTGATTCCCGAGGTCATGTCGGATGATGTCGCCATTCAGTTGACGGTGACTGCGAGTTTTTCGGAATTGCTGGCGCTGAAATCCGGCGCCTCGTTTCCGCTGCGGGTGCGAAGCGGGGTGTTTTCTGCCAGTGCCGCGCTGCGGGACGCCCAAACGCTGGTTCTGGCGGGCGAGCTGGTGGAAGGGGACGGCGCGCTGAAGGACGCCGCAGCGACGACTGCTGGAGACTCCCAGGTCCTCCAGTGGATTCGAGGGCCCGACTGGACGTCGGCCGGCCGGCAACTTCTGGTATTCATCACCCCGGTACTCGTGGATCCGGCGGGAAGGCGGCTCAACGACCCACCCAAGTAAGGGCCGCTGTCGCCGCATGGCACGCGTCGCCGCGTAGATGCCGCTTCGGGAAGGCCAGGGACAGGGCATCTGTTGCCTGCGGTCGTGGCGGTCCGGGCGCTCTGGGCAGCAGCGGGGCGGGCCGATTCGCTCTGGCGGAGCCGGGGGGCGCAGTCATGGTTCCGGCATGAACATTCCTGCCTCGGATCCCGAAAGTCCTGCGTCTCCGTCCGGTCCGCTCAGCCGGCGCGATGCCTTGCGCGCCGCCGCGGCGGTCGGGGTGTCGTCGCTGGCCTTTGAGCCGGTGCGCGCCGCGCAGGGGACGGGGACGGGAGCGAAGCCGGTGCCGCTGTCGGTGCCCTCGCCGGATCCCCGCCGTGGGTCGGTGAAGCGGTATCCGATGAAGAAGTCCATCAACCTGTGGGCCTTCCCCTACCCGGACCGCATGAGCCTGAAGGAGTGCCTGCACCTCGCCAAGGCGGCGGGCTTTGACGCCATCGAGTTGAACTACGACCTGGACAACGACCTGTCCCCGAAATCCGGGGCCCGCGAGTACGCTGCGATCCGGCGCATGGCGGACGACATCGGGATCGAGATCAGCGGGCTGTTCTCCTTCCTCTTCTGGCCGTATCCGCTGACGAGCAACGATGAGTCCAAGCGCGCCCGCGGACTTGAACTCGCCGGCAAGATCGCCCAGGCCGCCCACGACCTCGGGGTCGAGAACGTGCTGGTCGTCCCCGGCGCGGTGTACATCCCGTGGCGGACCGACCATGACCCGGTGCCCAACGATGTCTGCGAGCGACGCGCGCGCGAGGCGGTGGGGCAGTTGGCGCGGGATGCCGAACGGCTGAAGGTGCGGCTCAACCTGGAGAACATCTTCTTCAACGGGTTCCTCATGACCCCGATGGAAATGAACGCCTTCGTGGACGGTTTCGGAACCGACCGGGTGCGGGTGCATTTCGACACCGGCAACATCGCCATGTTCCAGTTCGCCGAGCATTGGGCTTCGGTGTTGGGACCGCGCATCCAGAACGTGCACCTGAAGGAGTTCACGAAGAAGGGCACCGACTTCTCCCTGGAGACCTTTCGTCCGCTGCTGGACGGCACCACCAACTGGCCGGCGGTCACCGAGGCCCTGGATGCCGCAGGGTACCAGGGCTATCTGACCTTCGAGTACTTCCATCCGTACCCGCACTATCCCGAGGCCCTGATCTGGCAGACCTCCGATTCGCTGGATCGCATCCTGGGCCGGAAGTCCTAAAGAGAGTCCGGCTGCCAGCGCCAGTGCCAAGGCTCGAAGACGATGCCGTGGGGATTGTCGCGGGGGAAGCTCAGGTGGAATCCGAAGCGTGCCGCCTCCCGGTGCAACCAGCGGAAGGCATCGGTCAACTCGAAGGCCTCTTCCAGGGGCGGACAGCCCGGGGTGCCAATATCCACGGCGCGTCCGGTGTGGTGCTCGCTGAATCCCGGCGCCGCATTCACCCGCAGAATCGCCTCCCAGGCGTCGCCCCGCGCCCGCTTGCGCTCCAGGATCTGCCGCTGGTAGTCCACGCTGCGAAAGCCGGAGATCAGCAGCAGGGTGACCGCATCGGCGTCCGCCGCAGTTCGCATCGCCTCCCAGGCCACCGCCGCTCTGGGAACCAGTTGCAGCTCGCGGCCGTTGGGGAGCACGCGGGCCGTGACCAGATCCCCGGCCTCCGGCTGCAGCTTCAGTCCGCGGGACGCCCCGTAGTCGGCGGCGATGCCCAGGTCGGAAAGGATGCCGGCAATGCGGTCGGGGTAGGAGGCGCTCAAATCCAAGGTTCCACCCGGCTCACACCTGAAACATGGCCGGGTCGTACGCGATGCGCCCGCCCTTCAAGACCGCCTCGTTGGCCTTCACCACCGTGACCAGGGATTCGAAACCCACCTTCCATCCGGCGGCCGGCGCCGTGCCCTCGTTCACGTGCTCGACGAACTTCTCCAGCGCGTACTTGAGCGGGGAGTCGGTGTCGCTGGCCGCCTCGGCGGGCTTCTTGCCCTGGGCCAGGATCTTGGTGGCATTGGCCACCAGGGCGATGCCCATCTCGCTGAGGATGTCGTCCTTGCGGGCGTACACTTCCCAGCCCAGCAGCGGTGCGTCCGCCTCCTTGAACATCCAGCCCTTGTTGTCGCGGATCAGGATGGTGGCATCGCTGCCATTGAAGATCTGCTGCTCACCGCCGTAGGAGCTGGCCAGGGTGGAGGCGAATACCAGGCGGACACCACCTGGATACTCCAGCACGGCCTGCACGGTGTCCGGCGTCTGCCGTCCGTCGTCCCAGAGCTGGATGCTTCCAAATCCGGTCACGGAGACCGGGAGGGCATCCTGATACCAACTGGCGCAGTCCATGGCATTGATGCCGATCTCGCCCACTAGCCCCAGGGAGGTGGCGTTGTCCAGACGCCAGTTCAGGGCCTTCTCCCGCTCGGGATTGGGCGAGGCGCGCCGCCAGGACTGCTTCTTGTTGAACTGGGCCGAGGCGGTGGCGGTTTTGCCGCAGGCGCCGGTGCGGAAGAACTTGAGCACATGATGGTGCTGGGGGTTTTCGCGGAACTGCAGTCCCACCTGGAAGATCTGCGTCGCCGGCAGCGCCTGGGCGGCCCGGGCGATGGCCCGGCCGTCCTCGATGGAGTGCGCCATCGGGGCCTCCAGATAGACGTGCTTCCCGGCCTTCAGGGCGGCCAGGGCGATGTCCTTGTGTTGCGGTGTCGGCGTGGCGATGACCACGGCCTGGACGTCCGGACTCTCGAGCAACGCCGGGTACTCGGTGAGCTGCCGGGCATTGGGCGCGGCCTCGGAGCCGCGTTTGAGCGAGGCCTTGTAGCTGTCGCAGATGGCGGTGACCGGGGCGTTGGGGAGGCGTCCAAGCTGGGTGAGGATCTCGCGGCCGTGCACGCCGAGTCCGATGACCCCCATCTTCACCGGGGGTCCCACCGGCTTCTCCTTGTAGTTCGGGTCCGCCTTCGGCACGGCCAGCGTGCCATCAGCGGCCTTGGCGGGCTCGTCGCCGGTAATCGGCACGCCACCCAGCGCGGCCATCAGGGCGGCGAGGGAACCGGACTTTACAAAATCCCGGCGGGGGAGGTCGGCGGAGAACTCGGGGGAGGCCATGGGAGGAGCTATTTCAACGCCTTGATGCGGATGTTGCGGAAGGCGACTTCCCCGTGATCGCCCTGGAGCAGGATGGGGCCGGGCTGGTCCACCCGGTCATCCAGATGGCTTCCGGTGCCCTTCCGGCACTCCACGCCATCCTGGATGGTCACGCCGTTGAGAATCACCCAGATGCGGTCGCCCACCATGCGGGCCTCGACGCTCTGCCACTCGCCGGGCTTGCGGGACGCCATGAGCGCCGCCGGGGCGACATTGTAGATCGCGCCGTTGCCGCCCAGCTCGGGCTTCTTGCCGTAGTCGTCGAAGATCTGGATTTCGTGGCGTCCGCGCAGGTAGAAGCCCGAATTGGCCCCGGGCGGGATCAGGTAGTCATACCGCACCACGAAGTCGCGGAACTGGTCGTCGCTGATCAGATCCGTGCCGTGTCCGACCACCTTCTCTTTGTCGTGCTCCAGCCGGTTGACCAGCATGCCGTTCGGCAACTGTCCGGTCACTTCACCGCCCGGCGTCGCCAGACGGTGCGGGCTGCCCTCGGCCACCCGCAGCACCGGCGTGCCCTCGTAGATCTCCACTCCCTGAGCCTCCAGCACCGGGCGCAGGCTG
>JAFLEG010000155.1 GCA_017302195.1 Verrucomicrobiota bacterium | reverse complement strand
AGCCGGACCCATCCCCGAAATCCACGTCGCTGATCGAGAAGAAGGCCTCGCCGGCCGGGTCAATGCGCTGCCAGATCACGTAGATGACGTGGTGTCCGGTGCGGGCCGGCAGGTCGGTGTCAAAGGTGTAGAGGCTTCCCTGACGGCGGAAGAACTCGGCGCCGGGCAGCGGTTCGAGATCCGACCAGCGCAGGGGTTGCAGAGGGTTCCAGCCCTGCCGGGAGATGAAGGCCTGGAAGAAGCTGGGATCGTGCGGCACATGGGCGTTGAAGATCATGTGATACGCGCCGCGGTTGACCCGGGTCTTGGGCCAGTCGGCGCGCAGCAGGTCGAGACCCGCATACTTGGCGCGTCCCGCACTGGCCAACTGGCCGTCGGGTATCAGCGCCTGGTAGTTGTAATCAGGCACCAGGCGGTTGACCTCATGCCAGTCGTAGAAGGCCTGCGTGCCGGCCACCGCGATCGCCGCGCTGCTTGAGGGCCGGTCGGGACTTTGGGGGTCCTCCAGATAGATCTGATACACGCGGCTGACCGGCCGCGACATGGACCCGTGCGCGAACGCCGGGCAGAGGGACGCCAGGAGGGACAACAACAAAACTGCCAGGGGGACTTTCATGTGATGATGCGTAAACCAGCAGCCGGTGCTCCAGTCGCCCCCGGGTTCAGGCGGGACCAGCCGCAGGAGATGCCAACCCATTCCCGCGCGGATTTTCGTTGTCAAGGCGCCGGCTGCGGCGAATCAACGATGGGCACGCGCGCCGGTTATTCTGGGGACTTCGACCCGGGAAACTGGGGAAATGTCCCCAGATTCGTTCGCGGTTCCGAGTAATGCGTTCTTATGGCTCAGAACTTCACGGTGATCTGTCCGGCGAAGAGAGTGTTGCCCTGCACTCCCGGATCCTGTTCGTCGCCGTAGGAATACTGCAGCTTGATCTGCCAGTGGGTGTTGAAGCGGTAGCCCAGGGCGAGATCCATGCGCCAGGCGTTGTTGTCCCACCGCACCTCGCCGCCGGCGCCGTCCGGCACGTCGCCAAAAAGCATCACGTTCATGCGGCCCGCCGCCCAGAGGTGCGGGGTGATCTTGTACTTGGTCTCGATGTAGCCGCCGACCAGATCGGCGTTGCCGACGTTGGGAACCTGGAAGCGCGCGACAAAGAGTTCCGACCACACCTGCCAGCGATGGCGCGACCAGGTCACGTCGAGGCCGGCGGTGTACTGGTTGAAGTCCCCGAGATCGGTGCCCGCCGGCAGCGTCGGCTCGGCCTCGGGAAGCAGATAGGAGCCTCCGCTGCCCGAGATGCCGATGTTCCATTGCGCCGAGGGACGCCATCCCGCGCGGCCCGAAACGGTGGGATTTGCCCAGCCCAGGTCAAAGGCGCTCCAGGCGGAGGGCCGCGAGGAGATCGAGGCGTTCTTCACCTCCACCGCGTAGTCGAAGCGATCCACCGAGCCAAAGAAGGATCCGCCGGAGGTGTAGGAGGGCCCCCAGATCAGCGGCACCCAGGAACCCTTGTTCGCCGGGATCGCCTTGCGGTTGAGAAAGGCCTGGAGGCTGGCCGGCGCGGTGACATCGCTGATGGTCAGCACCTGTTCGTAGGGCGTGGGCGCGGTGACGAACGGGCTGTCCCAGGAGTAGTGCCGTCGCACCCAGCTTCCGAACGAGGTGGCGAACTCCCCGAACTGCACGTTGGCCACGCCGGAGCGGGAGGGCGTCCAGCGCAGCAGATACTCGAAGAACTGCGCATCACGGACCTGCGCCCGCGGGTCGAATCCGCGGTTGGCCTGGAACTGGGTGAAGGCATACCACTGCTCGCCAAGCTGCGCCTCGCCGAAGAGGCGCAGCCGCGGGTTCACGAAGGGCGTGTCGCCGAAGATCAGTCCGGGCGGCGGATCCTGGTACACATACCCCTCCAGGTCGGAGATCGTGGAGAAGGCGACCCGGGCGGCGCCATTGGGGGTTGAGAGATCCAGCGCGTCCTGCAGGCGGTCGAGGAATTCCTGGGCGGGCAACAGACCCGTTCCCGCGAGCAGAAGCGCGGTGGCCGTGAGGCCCTGGACGGCGGAGCGGCTCATCGGGAATCGGGGGCAGACTGGACGGCTTCCCGGAGCCCGACCAGCTCGAACGCCTGCACCTCGCCCGAGAATCCCTTTAGCTTCACCGGAGCCAGGGGACGGACGTCGGCCAGATCCCCGAGGGCCAGGCGCGTGGCCTCGTCCACCACCACCTGCCCGGGTTTGGCGAGGCTGCACAGGCGGGAGGCCAGGTTCACTCGCTCGCCGATCACGGTGTAGTTGAGCCGGTCAAGGGAGCCCATGCATCCGGCAACCACCTCGCCGGTGGCGACGCCGATGCCCACCTGCAGCCGGTGCCTGGAGACCGTATTGAGGCCGTTGCGGACCGACAGGATCTCCAGCGCGCACCGAGCACCATCGAGGGCATCCTGTCCGCGGCTCACCGGCGCTCCAAAGAGCGCCATCAGCAGATCGCCCACAAACTTGTCGAGCACGCCGTGGTGCGCCTTCACCACCCGGGTGAGCGCGGTCATGTGTTCATTGAGGAACTCGATGACCTCGGCCGGGGCCATGTTCTCGGTGTGGGCGGTGAAACCGCGGATGTCGCAGAACAGCATGGTCACCGGACGCTCCTCGCCGCCCAGGGTGAGGCCGCCCTCGAGGAGTTGTCGCGCCACCCGCTCGTCGGCCACGGAGTTCAGCACCGTGCGGTAGCGCTCCTTGAGCTCCAGTCCGGCCGTCATCTCGTTGAAGGCCACGGCCAGATCCCCCAGTTCGTCGCGACTGCGCACCGGCACCTGAATCTGCAGGTTTCCGCGCAGGACCTCGGCAGTGCCGCGCTGGAGTTCACGGATGGGGACGGAGAGCCCGTGGGCCAGGGCCAGGCTGAGCACCAGGGCGCCGCCCAGGGACACGGCGCCGAGCTGGAGAATCTGACGCCGGAGCAGCGCCTGCTGGTGCCGGGCCTCGGCGAGGCTGTGCACCCCGACCTGAAAGGCGACCTCCCCGGTCTCCGCGCCCTGGGACGTGGCGGTCATGGCCCGGTAGGCCACGCGGTGCGGCTGGCCTTCCAGGAAGATCTCAAATTCGCCGGAAGTTTCCGCGGACCGCTCGATCCGCCCGTCAAGCGCCTCCTGCAGCGCCCGGCGATGCTCGGCATCCAGTCGCGAGGCGCGGGTGAACCATGCGCCACCGGACCAGATTCCGAAGCGGAGGTCTGCTTCGGCGGACGCCGCCGGCCGCGCCCGGGTGCCGGATGCCGTGGCGGGATCCGGATCTCCCGGAAGCACCGCGGGAAATGCCAGCAGCAGTGCTCCCAGGGCTGCCGACTCGTCCGGTCCCGGGATTCGTGTGATGACCACTTCCATCGGCTGCAGCCGTCCGTCCGGGTCGCGCAGGGCGGCGATGCCGATCCATTGCTCCGAGGCGCCGCGGAGCGTCGGCACCACGGGAAGGCGGCGTCCGTCCCGGGACCAGGTGGCGACCCGTTGCGCCGCCGCAGACCCGGGGTCCGGCGGCGGGATCACCTCGCCGCGGGCGTCAAAGAAGAGGAAGAATGCGGGTCGGGGATTCTGCGGCGAGTCGCCGGTCAGGACGCGCAGTTCGTCGGCTCCGGTGAGATACAGCAGTTCGGCATCGGTCTCCTCCGCGGCGGCCCGGAGCCGTACCGACGTGCGCACCGCGCTCCGGCAGCGCTCCCCGACGGCTCCCAGGCGGGCGGCTTGCAGTTCGGCAAAGCGGTTGAACTGGGCCTCGAACTGCTGGTCGGCGAGGCGCTGATAGGCCTCGCGCACCCGCCGCTGCGCCACGACCAGGGAGGCACCGGTGGCCAGGACGACCACCGCCATCATGGCCAGCACGAGCTTGAGGCGGATTCCGGGGCGCGGCACGTCAGGGGGCGGGAAAGTCCACGCGCAGGGCGCCGTCCGGTCCGAGTTCCACCGGACGCTCGCGCACGTCCTTCTCGTCCAGCCAGGCCTTCAGGATGTAGCGACCGGCGGGCAGTCCGGTGAGGCGGTAGGCGCCGTTGGTGTCCGTGCGGGTGAAGAAAGGCGTCTCCAGCACCAGGAGGGTCGCCCGCATGTGCGGATGAATCTCGCAGTTGAGCCGCACCACGCCCGGGCGGTCGAACACCTGCGGCGGCGGCGCGTCGCCGCGGGCGTAGCGTCCGAGATCAAAGCGCCGGGGCTTCGAGAAGGAGAAGACGTTGTGATACAGGTCGTCGTGGTTTGGGAACTCCACCGTGGTTCCCACCCGGACCGGGAGCAACGCCTGCTCGAACTGGAGGCGGTGCTGTGCCAGCACCGCGTTGGTCCCGGCCGGGGAGGCCGGGGGGAACTCGCCTTCCAGAAACACCACTGCCACCGGCGGGGCGGGGGAGGCAATCAGATCCGCAGGCACGTTCTCGTAGCGCGGCGGGATGGGGCGTCGGACGGGAGGCTTCGGGAGCTGCACCACGCCTTCGATGACCGGATCGGCGCACAGGCACCCGGTGCACAACGTGGCCAGAAGCAGGAGCGTCTGATGCGTTGGCAGCGCCATGTCGGGAAGCTGCCAAGGCGGGGGTCGGCTGGCAACGACCGCGCAGTTGGCCTCAGACGAACCTCGGGGGGCCGTGGGCGTGTGGGGTTGCGCGTACGGCTTGGCGAAGCCTCGCCCCGGGGAAGGAGGAATGATGAAGGATGAGGGATGAAATGAAGGCTCTCCCGCCGGTTGCTGGCTACGCGCACGGCTCGTTGAAAACTCGCCCCACCCGCTGGGGGGATGAATCGGGAGGCGGCGGTGTTGATGCAGCCGGGGCCGGCATGGTATCAGGAGTGGCTTCTGGTGGTGCTCAATGATTCCAGGGAAGGGGAGGCGATCCCGTCCGCGGCGGGCGGCGTCCGGAGGCTGCCCGAGCTGCTCGCACCTGCCGGGGACTGGGAATGTGCGAAGGCGGCGGTGGAGAACGGCGCGGATGCCATCTACTTCGGACTCGACCGCTTCAACGCGCGCATGCGGGCACGCAACTTCACCGAGGCCGACCTCCCGGAGCTGATGGCCTTCCTGCACCGGCGGGGCGTGCGCGGGTACGTGACCTTCAACACGCTGGTGTTTGCCGATGAGCTGGAGGCGGCTGCCGGCTACCTGCGAGGCATCATCGCCGCCGGTGTGGATGCCGCCATTGTCCAGGACATCGGGATCTGCCGCCTGATCCGCCGGCTCTCGCCGGATTTTCCGATCCACGGCAGCACCCAGATGACGGTCACCAGCGCCGCGGGCGTGGCGTTTGCCCGGCGGCTCGGATGCCATCTGGTGGTGCTGGCTCGCGAGAACTCGCTCAAGGAGATCGCGGCCATCCGGGCCGCGGTGGCGGCGGCGGATCCGTTGGCCGCGGACTTTCCCCTGGAGGTGTTCGTGCACGGCGCCCTGTGCGTGGCCTATTCCGGACAATGCCTGACCAGCGAGGCGCTCGGCGGACGCAGTGCCAACCGCGGCGAATGCGCCCAGGCCTGCCGGATGCCCTACGAGCTGATTTCGGACGGAGCGCCCGTGGCGCTCGGCGACCGGCGCTACCTGCTGAGTCCGCAGGATCTTGCCGGTCTGGAGGTGCTGCCGGAACTGGCGGCTTCCGGGGTGGTCTCGCTGAAGATCGAGGGACGGCTCAAGTCTCCGGAATACGTGGCGGGCATCACGCGGGTGTATCGTCAGGCACTGGACCGGCTCGGCACGGAGTCCGGTACGGTGCGCGTGACGGCTGCGGACCGCTACGCCATGGAGATGGCCTTTTCGCGGGGGCTCTACACCGGCTGGTTTCGCGGCATCAACAATCAGGAGCTGGCCCATGGCCGCTTCGGGAAGAAGCGCGGGGTCTATCTGGGCGCCGTCCAGCGGGTGACCCGTGACGGCGTGTGGATTCCGCTGGAAGCCGAGGTGAAGCCTGGCGACGGCGTGGTGTTCGACGCCGGGAATCCCGACGAACCGGAGGCTGGCGGTCGGGTGTATGTCGTGCGTGACCGGGGGCCCGCCGGGGGCACCCGGAGGGAGGTGGAGCTTCAGTTCGGACACGACGCGTTCGACCTGCGGCGCATCCAGCCCGGTGACCGGGTCTGGAAAACGGATGATCCGGCGCTCGACCGCGAGGTGCGTCGGACCTTCGAGGGGGACACACCGCGCTTCCGGCGTCCGGTGACCGCCGAGATTCATGGGGCGTTGGGGACGCCGCTGACCCTCCTCCTCCGTGACGAATCGGGCCATGTGGTGCGTGCGGAATCCGCGGCACCCCTCGAGCGCGCCGAACGGCAGCCCCTGACCGAAGAACGGCTGCGGGAACAGTTCGGGCGCCTGGGCGGCACGTCGTTTCGGCTGGAAGCCCTCCAATCGGCATTGGAGCCGGGATTGATCGTTCCGGTCAGCGAGCTCAACCGGATGCGCCGCGAGGCGGTGTCCGAACTGGAGCGGCTGCGGGCGGCGCCGCCGCGTTGGGAGCTGCGGGCACCGGATCCCTCGGTGGTTTGCGTGTCACCGGACGCCCGAGCTGCGGCGCCCCCGGGGGAACCGGAGTGGATCGTCCTGGTGCGCACCCTCGACCAGTTGGAGGCGGCGCTGGCCCAGGGCGTCGCTACCGTCTATTGCGACTTCGAGGACCCGAAGCGGTACCGCGAGGCGGTGGCGCGGGTGCGGAGCTTCCGAGGGGCGGCAGCAGTCCCGGAGATCTGGATTGCCCCGCCGCGGATTACCAAGCCGGGCGAGGATTGGATTCTGAAGCAGGTGCGCGCTGCGGAGGCCGACGGCTATCTGGTGCGCAACGCCGATCATCTCCGCTGGTTTGCCGCCGACCGCCGCCGCGGCGACTTCTCCCTCAATGTCGCCAATCCGCTGACCGCCGAGCTGTTCCTCCGCGAGGAGGGGTTGGAACGGGTCACCGCCAGCTACGACCTGAACCTGGTGCAGTTGGAGGCGCTGGTCACCGCGGCGCCGCCGTCCTGGTTCGAGGTGACCCTGCACCAGCACATGCCCATGTTTCACATGGAGCACTGCGTCTTCTGCGCCTTCCTGTCGTCGGGCACCGACTACACCAACTGCGGACGTCCCTGCGACCACCATCAGGTCCGGCTGCGCGACCGGGTGGGGCTGGAGCATCCGCTCAAGGCCGATGCCGGCTGCCGCAACACGGTCTTCAACGCCCGGGCCCAGAGCGGCGCCGAGTCCCTGGAGCGGCTGCGGGAACTGGGCCTCCGGCATTTCCGGATCGAGTTCGTGAACGAGACGGCGGCGGAGGTGACCGCGACGCTCGCCCGCTACCGGGCCCTGCTGCGCCGCGAGGTGACCGGGGCGCAGTTGTGGCGCGAGCTCAAGCTGGAGAACCGTCTGGGGGTGACCCGCGGCCAGTTGGCAGCCGACGGCGCCCGGAAGGTGTTTCCCGCCACCCAGCGGCGCTGAGCGTTGCGCGCCTTGGGACTGCGGTGGCTTGCCACCGCTTTGGCGTGGATCCTGACGACGCTCGGGGAGGTGAATGAATGCCCGGCTCGCAGTTCGCGCGCCGCGGCAAAGCGGCGTCTGCGCTGCGCTCCTGCCTTCGCCCTGCTTCGGCAGGGCAAGCCGCCGCACGCACTCCATGGGCGAAATGACGTGGTGGTGACTGGATACGTGCACGGCTCATCAGGAGATTGGCCCCATCCAAGAAGGGAGAGGCACCCGCCGGGAACCGGTCAGGGCGCCACCACCGTGACCCGGAAGAACCGGCCCGGACCGCCGCCCGGGACGACCTGATGTACCAGTCCCTCGTAGCCCGGTTGTGGCGATCCTACCGGAGTCCAGGGCGCCTCGGGACTCAGGGAATCCTGCTGCACCAGTTGGTAGGTGACGCCGGCATGTCCCTGCCAGGTGACATCGAAGCCTTCGGCAACCGGTTCGACGGAGAACATGGCCAGCCGGGAGGCCGTCTCCCCCGGCGAGGTGCGCGCGATGAATTCGTCCCGGTGGCTCATCCCGTCGTCGTCGGCATCGTCGTCGGAGCCTTGGGCGAGCGTGGTCAGGTGGTCCAGTTCCCACACATCGGGCAGCCCGTCGTTATCGGAGTCCACGACGGCCGCATCGGGAACCGCGACGCGCAGGATGGTGGGTTCTCGGGAACCGTCGCCGGGCGCCAGCCGACGTCCGAAGCTGGTAAAGGCCACGGTGCGGCC
>JAFLEG010000154.1 GCA_017302195.1 Verrucomicrobiota bacterium | reverse complement strand
GCACTGGACCTACGCGCTGGCCGAGGATCTGGGCATCAATGCGCTGTATGGCGGCCACTACGCCACCGAGACCTTCGGGGTGAAGGCCCTGGCCGCGGAGCTTTCCCGGAAATTCCGCATCCCCTGGGTGTTCCTGGACCATCCCACCGGGCTCTGATCCCCGACATCGTGCTGCCCGACTTCTCCACCGGACAATGGACCCTGGCCGTGCTGGCCGCCCTGGGCATCGGCATCTCCAAGGGCGGGCTGCCCGGACTGAGCCTGCTGCATGTCGTGCTCTTTGCGCTGCTCTTTCCCGGACTGGCCTCCACGGGCGTGGTGCTGCCCATGCTCATCGCCGGCGATCTCGGGGCGGTCGCCCTGTTCCGGCGCCACGCCGACTGGAAGAGCATCGCGCGCACCCTGCCGCCGGCGGTGATCGGGGTGACCGCCGGCTGGCTGGCCATGCGATGGGCGCAGGCGCAGGGGATTCCCGGCACGCGGTTCAATCCGGTGATCGGCACCATCGTGCTCGCGCTGGCCGTGCTGCAGTTGGTGCGCCTGTGGAAGCCGGCCTTGCTGTCCGAGGTGCCGAAGCGCCCCGCCTTTGCCGTGTCCATGGGGTTTGCGGCCGGCGTCACCACCATGATCGCCAATGCCGCCGGTCCGATCATGGCGCTCTATCTCCTGGCCGTGGCGCTGCCCAAGCAGGTCTTTGTCGGCACCGCGGCCTGGTTCTTCCTGCTGATCAACCTCATCAAGGTGCCCTTCAGCCTCCATCTCGGGCTCATCACCGGTCCAACCCTGGCCTTCAACGCACTGATGCTCCCCGCGATCGCCGCCGGTCTGTTTCTGGGCCGTTCGATCGTGCTCCGCCTGCCCCAGCGGGCCTTCGACACCCTCATCCTGGTTTTCGCCCTCGCCGCCTCGATGCGGCTGCTGCTGCAAGGATGAAGGATGAGGGATGAAGGATGAGGTTCAGTCAGTCCTTGGTGGGGCGAGGCATGCACTTCATCCCTCCTTCTACACCCTTCATCCCTTCCCCTCCGCCGCCTCCCGGAGATGGCGGGCAAATTCCGGATGCGCGTGGGTCAGTCCGAGCACGTCGGCTCGCTTCAGTTCGTACACCTCGCAGGGCGTGAGGGTGCGCAGGGTGGCGTTCCGGGGCGCCTCGCGCAGGATGGCCAGTTCGCCGAAGTAGGCCCCCTCGCGGAGGACGGCCACCGGGACGCCGTCGTCCTCATGGATCACCTCCACCCGGCCGCTGGTGAGGAAGTACATGGCATCGCCGGCATCGCCCTGGCGGAACACGGTGTCGCCGGCCTCAAACTCCCGGCTCTCCAGGCGGGGCACGATGTCGCGGATGAAGTCCGCGCTCGCACTCCGGAAGAACGGCACCTTCTCGATCAGCGGATGAATGATGGCGCGCATGCGCAGCAGCTCGCGGTCCACCTTGCCCGGGCCCTTGACCGGCAGGTGCTCCAGAAACTGGAGATGCTCGGGGACCATGTACGCGGCCAGGCGCCCCCGCAGAAAGGACAGGAGGGCATCCGCGGAGGTCGCGTCTCCCGGCACCCGGACCACGCAGGCCTGGACGACCTGGCCCCAGTGCGGATCGGGAACGCCGATGACGCAGCACTCGGCGACGGAGGGGTGCTCCAGCAGCACCGACTCCACCTCCAGCGGGGACACGTTGCTGCCGCCGCGCACGATGACGTCCTTCTTGCGGCCCATGAACCAGAGGTAGCCGTCCTCGTCAAAGCGTCCCAGGTCCCCGGTGTGCACCCACCCGTCGCGCATCACCTTCCGGGTGAGCGCGGTGTCGTTCCAATAGCCCTCCATCGTCATCGGGCCGTGGACCAGGATCTCTCCCGTGCCGTAGTCCATCACATCCTCGCCCTGTTCATCCACCACGCAGACCTGGGTGCCGTACATGGGGAGCCCGATGGAGCCCGGCTTCTTGCGTCCGAAGGGCGGATTCATCGCATACGGCCCCACCTCGGAGGCGCCGCACTGCTCGGTCAGCGGCACGCCCGTGACCCGGAGGAAGGCCTCCTGCAGGCGCAGCGGCACCCGGTCGCCGCCGGCCACGCAGAGGCGGAGGGCGCTGAAGTCGCAACGGGAAACTTCCGGATGCCCCAGCACCTGCGCCAGCGCCGCGGGCAGCAGGGCGAGGCAGGTCTTCGCCGGGGCGCGCTGCAGGGCGGCCACGTAGGCGTCCGCGGAGAACTGCGCCACCAGCGACACCCGTCCTCCGGCATGGAGCGCGGGCAGCAACTGCGAGCGCAGCGCCATCGGACGGGTGATCGGCGCGGCAATCAGGGTGGTGTCCTGCGGCCCGAGCGGCACGCGGGCCAGGTATTTCCGCACCCCGGCCGCCATGGCGCCGCGGGTGAGCGTCACCCCCTTGGGACGCGAGGTGGTGCCCGAGGTGTAGATCATCAGGCACAGGTCGTCGTCCGCGTAGCGGCCGGGGAATCCTCCGGCAGGCGCGGCGGCGGCGACATCATCAAACCGTCGCTGCCGCCGGTCGGCCGGATCTCCGTCCACCATCACCACCTGCGCCACCCCGCCCAGCAGCCGTTCCACCTCCAGTTCCGGCACCCGGTCACGGTGCACGATCAGCACCGAGGCGCCGCTGTGCTGCAGCGCGTAACCGATCTGCGCCGCGCGGTGCCGGTAGTCGAGCGGCACCAGGACGAAGTTGGCCTTGAAGGCGGCCAGGTAGGCCAGGACGGTTTCGCGGCAGTTGGGCAGCAGCACCGCCACCCGGTCGCCCGGCTCCACGCCGCCGCGCATCAGGCCCGCTGCCAGCCGGATGGCCGACGATTCGAGATCCGCCGCGGTCCAGGCCTGCCCCTCCATCTCCAGCACGGGACGCTGCGGATCCTCGCTCAGGGTTCGCTTCAGCAGTTCGTGCAGCATGCGGTTCCATTCTGGTGGGGCCGCGTTCCACCCGCGACCCCATAATCATCCGCTGCGCCTGCGGACGCCCCAACGGGGATCGCGGGCAGCCCCGGCACGCAGAGGCTTCCCCCGTTCCCCGCGGCGATTCCAGGAGCCCTGTGGCAGGAAAGAGGGGGCCGCGCGGAAGCCCAACCCTGCCAACCTTTGGGCGAGCCGAAGCCCTACCCGTCCAGGGGGGGGACGCGTTCCGCCGACACCCGGGCGCGGGCGGCGCGGACCTTCTCCGAGGGCACGTACCGTGCGGCGAACTCGCGCCGGTACTCGGCAAAGGTCCCGGCGGCAATGTGGCGCCGGATGTCCTCCATGACGCGCAGGTAGAAATGGCTGTTGTGGATGCTCACCAGCCGCAGTCCGAGGATCTCATGCACGTTGAGCAGGTGCCGGATGTAGGCCCGCGTGTGATGCCGGCAGGCAAAGCAGGTGCAGCCCTCCTCCAGCGGACCGAAGTCCGCCTTCACCGCCCCGCCCTTCACGGCATAGGTGCCGCGCGCCGTGAAGGCGGTGCCATTGCGGGCGATGCGGGTGGGGAGGACGCAGTCGAACATGTCCACGCCCCGCGCCACCAGCTCCACCATTTGTGCCGGCGTGCCGAGCCCCATGGCGTAGCGCGCCTTGTGGGCCGGCAGGTGCGGTTCCGAGATCTCCACCGCACGCATCATCTCCGGTTCCGGCTCCCCCACGCTCACCCCGCCGATGGCGTAGCCGTCGAAATCCAAGGCCACCAGCGCCTCGGCACACTGCTGCCGGAGTTCCGGGTGGTGCGTCCCCTGCACGATGCCAAAGACCAGTTGCCCGGGCGCCCGCGGCTGCTGACGGCACTCCGCCGCCCAGCGCAGGGTCCGGTTCACCGCCTTCACCACCTCCTCGCGCGGCGCGGTGTGCGGCGGGCACTCGTCGAACACCATGGCGATGTCCGATCCGAGCTCCCGCTGGATGCCCATGCTCTCCTGTGGCCCCAGGAACACCCGGGCGCCGTCCAGATGGCTGCGGAACTCCACCCCGTGCTCCTGGATCTTGCGGATCTTGCCCAGGCTGAAGACCTGGAAGCCGCCGGAATCGGTGAGGATCGGTCCCGACCAGTTCATGAAGCGGTGCAGCCCGCCGGCCTGCCGGATGATGTCCATGCCCGGCCGGATGCTGAGGTGGTAGGTGTTGCCCAGCAGGATCTGGGTGCCCATTTCCAGCAGTTCCCGGTTGTCCAGCGCCTTCACGCTGGCCTGGGTGCCCACCGGCATGAAGACCGGGGTCTCGACCACGCCATGCGCCGTGTGCAGCCGCCCGCGCCGCGCACGTGAGGAGGGGTCGGTCGCCAAAAGTTCGAACACGCCGTAACCCTGCCCGCCCCGGTCTGGTCATGGCAACCGGAGTCCACGATTGACTTCGCGAGGGTCCACAAAACGATGATCTGACAACATTGTCACTGCCGAGGGATTGACTTTCCGCGCTTCGGGAAGCAACTGTATGGCAGTTCGCACACAACAGATACCATGACTGCCCCCATCCAAATCTCCGGACGGCGTTCGGGAGTGAAGAACGGCTTCACCCTGATCGAACTGCTCGTCGTCATCGCCATCATCGCCATTCTCGCCGGCATGCTGCTGCCGGCGCTGGCCAAGGCCAAGACCAAGGCCCAGGGCATCATGTGCATGAACAACACGAAGCAGTTGATGCTGGGATGGAAGCTCTACGCGGGCGACCACAATGACCTCCTGGTGGCTTCTCTGGGCATGCCGGCCGCAGATCGCCGCGTGATCTGGATCGAGGGCAATCTGGATTTCACCAGCCGCGACAGCACCAACAACCGCTTCATCACCAACGGACCGCTGTTCAAGTACACCGGGGGCTCGTTCGCGATTTACAAGTGCCCGGCCGACCGGGCGGCCACCGGCAAGCTCCCGACTGCGCGGAATGCCACACCCCGCATCCGAAGCATCTCGATGAGCCAGGTTTTCGACTTTGGCAGTTGGCTGCCGGCCAGCCGGTATCGCATTTACGCCAAGGATTCTGATGTCGTGAATCCCTCCCAGACCTTCGTCTTCGTGGATGAGCATCCGGACAGCATCAACGACGCCGCATTCGCCGTGCAGATGGTCGAGGAAGATGCCCGGTCGGGGATGATCATTGACGGACCCGCCTGGTATCACAACGGGGCCGCCGGGTTCTCCTTTGCCGATGGTCACTCCGAGGTCCACCGCTGGGTGGGCAGCGCGATCAAAATTCCAGTGCGTTACCGTGATGGTACATTCACCAGTGTGGCTGCGGGGAATTCGCTGCCCGACCTGAAGTGGATGTCGCGAAATTGTACCGTTCGAAAGTAGGCCAGACCTGACCGGCGGAAATCTGAGTTTCCGCAGACCTTGGGTCCTGCTCCTCTCCACTGCCGCCTGCAAAGGCGGCAGTTTTCTTTTCCGGTGAACGCATTCGACCAGTCCCACCCCCGCCGCCGGATGGCGGCCCAATTGCTGGTGCTGTGCTGCGCCTTTTGGGCGGTCAGTTTCCCGGCGGTGAAGGGACTGGAGATGATCGGACGCCTCCGCACGCCCGAGAATGGCAGCGTGTTCTTTGCCGCCGCCTGCGTTTGTCTGCGCTTCGCCATCGCCGCCGTCGCCGTGGCGTTGTTTGCCTGGCGGCGACTGCGCGGCATGACCCGGCTGGAATGGAAGCAGGGGCTGGGCCTGGGGGTTCTGGGCAGTCTGGGCCTGCTGTTGCAGGTGGACGGCATGGCCTACACCCAGGCCTCCACCTCGGCCTTCCTGACGCAGGGCTACTGCGTCTGGCTGCCGCTGTGGGTGGCCTTTCGGCATCGCCGCTTCCCATCCTGGATCGTGCTCACGGCCTCCGCCATGGTGCTGGTGGGCGGTGCGGTGCTGTCCGGGGTCTCCTGGGAGCGTCCCACCCTGGGTCGCGGGGAATGGGAAACTCTGGCCTGTTCCGTGGCCTTCACCGGACAGATCCTCTGGCTGGAGCGTCCCGAGTTCCGGGGCAACGATGTATTCCGCTTCAGCACGGTGATGTTTGCCGTCCTGGCGCTGGCCACCCTGCCCCTCGCGCTGGCCACGGCACAGCGGCCCTCGGATCTGCTCACGGTCTTCGCCAGTCCGCCGGCAATGGTGCTGATTGGTGTCCTGGTGGTCTTCTGTACCCTGGTGGCCTTCCTGCTGGCCAACCGCTGGCAACCCGAGGTGCCGGCGACGGAGGCCGGATTGCTCTACTCCACCGAACCCGTCTTCACCGCCGCCCTGGGGCTGGGGCTGCCCGGATGGATCTCGCAATGGTCGGGCATTGAGTATGCCAACGAGCGTCTGACCTGGAACCTGGTGATTGGCGGCGGCCTGGTGCTCGCGGCCAATGCGTGGCTGCAATTGGGACAAGCCTCCCAGGATCCCGCCGCCGCCCCGGCCGCGCATGAGACGCCGGTGGGTGGGGGCAGGGGGAAAACGATGAGTGATGAGCGTTGAGTGATGAAGTGGGGGGAGGGGGAAGGGGAGAGACACGGATTGCACGGATTTTCACGGAGCAGGGGATGAGGTGGCGAGGCTCTGAGCTCCTCTGCCTTCTGACCACTGATCACTGATCACTCTCCCCTGCCGCTGTCGCCTGGGGCGCGGGGATCTCCACGGGTGCGGATTGAGATGGAGTCTCCTGGACGTCGTCTCCTACAGGGGGCGACCTTCCCCACTTCATCACTCATCCTTCATCGTTCGCACTTCCCGCCTAGCCCGCCGCGGGGAGTCGGGTGAGGGCACGGCCTTCCCGCCGCTGCACCACCGCCTCCACCTTGGGAACGTACAGTTGTGTCTCCGCCGGCAGGTGGGGGGATATTTCGTCAAAGGTCCGGGCGCGTTTCGATTTCAGCAGGTCGCCCACCCGTCCCTGCCCGCCGTTGTAGGCGGCGAGGGTCAGGCGCCAGTCCTTGAAGCGCCCGTAGAGCGCCCGCAGATAGCCGGCCGCGGCCCGGGCGTTGCGCTCCCCCACCCGGCGTTCGTCCTGCGGGGTGAGCTTGAGTCCCAGCGACTGCGCGGTGGCCGGCATCAACTGGTAGAGCCCCACGGCGCCCGACGGACTGCGGGCCTCGGGATTGAACGACGACTCCACCTCCGCAACCCACACCAGCTCCTGGGGCACGCGTTGCGCCCGGAACAGCGGCTTCAATCGCGGCACCCAGGTTGCGGCGCCCTTGGGAGACGGGGTGCGACCGACCTGGACCTCCCAGGCCTGGCGCTCCTGCGCGGCCGACGGATTGGTCCGGGGCGGGGCGGGCTGTCCGGGACGCGGCGGCGGGATCTGCACCTCCAACTGGTCCGCGACCTCGAAGTAGTCCATGCGCGGACGCAGCCACCCCGCATAGGGGCGGGTCGCCGGCAGTTGTTCCAGCACCGGCAGCAGCGTCTCGGCCGTCTCCCGCATCCGCGCCACGTCCACCAGGTAGTCCCCCTGGAACCGCTGCTGCAGGTCGTCCAGCAGGCGGCGGGTCACCGCGGGATCCTCCCCCTTCCTCAGCGCCTCCAGCACCTTCGGATCCACATGCTCCTCGGCCAGTTCCTGTCCGGAACGGATCAGATCGTCCAGCGACCAGGGTCCCGCCGGTGCTGCGAGCGCCGCCGCAGACCCCAGGAAGACCGGGATCAGGAACTGGCGGCGGGTGCCGGAGGCCATGGGGGAAAGGATGAGGGAGGAAGGAGGAGGGATGAAGTGGGATCGGGGACCGGCGGTGGCTCCCAAGCCTTCTGGGTTAATCGGTGGCTGGCAACACGCAGCCTGGAGACCGGGTGGGCCTTATTTCATCACTCGGACCTCACCGTTCCCATTTCGGAAATCCGTGGCGCCAGCGCCTCGGCGGTCGCGGCGCGGTAGTCCGCCACCGCCCGCAGCAGTTCCGCGGCGGAATCCACGTCCAGGTTCCGGGCATCCACCGCCGCCTGCTCCCGCAGTTGGAGGGCGAGCAGATCGCTGGCGCCCAGTTCAAAGCGGTCCTCCTCGGCGGCAAGCAGGTCCTGGGCAAGGTCCACGTTCCGGCGCGTCTGGTGGATCTGCTCCGAGGCGGCGACGTAGGCGGAGAAGGCATCCTGGATCTCGGCGCGGATGCGGTCCCGGGCGAAGCGTTCCTCATTGGTGAGCTGTTCGAGCAGCCCGTCCACTTCGGCCAGCCGCCCCTTCGCCTCGCTGCGCTGCAGGGGCATCTTGAACTCCACGCCCGCGCGGAGCTGGGGCAGGCTGAGGTCGGTGTAGATCTCCTCGCCGAAGTCCTGGTTGATGCTCACGCCGGCATTGAGGTTGGGCAGCAGTTGATTCCGGGCGAGACGGCGGTCCACCTCCAGCTTGCGGCGG
>JAFLEG010000153.1 GCA_017302195.1 Verrucomicrobiota bacterium | reverse complement strand
GCGGCCTCCGGAGGACAATTCTTCCGCGCAGTGCCTGAATGAGCCACGGCCGCCCCTCGGATGGCCGTTTTTCCTGCCTCCCCGGACCGGTGTCGGGACCGGATTCCGCCCAAAGCACGGCCTTGACCGGTGCACCATGGCATCCCTACCTTCCCGGCCATGTTGGTGCGCGTCATTGTCCCCGTCCCGGTAGTAGGACTGGTCGTTCCCGGCCAGGCCGCGGGAGGGCATTGCGCGTAGACGGATTCGCAACCTCCACCACGGCCGGAAGCGGTCGTGGTTTTTTTTTGCGCGAACCGCCCGGCCCAACCTCAAGAAAGTCACGATGAGCAGCAAGTCCCAGACCGACCGCAAGAAGAGCCGGTCCGCCGCCAAACCCGCCGCCCCGCGTCAGGCGGACAGCAGCCCGGCTGGAAAGAGTCCGGCGATGTGGGGGCGCGACATTTTTGTCGAAGCCCTGGAGCGCGAGGGGGTCGAAGTGATCTTCGCCTATCCGGGCGGCGCGAGCATGGAGCTGCACCAGTCGCTCACCAAGTCGAAGATCCGCACCATCCTCCCCCGGCATGAGCAGGGCGGCAGCTTTGCCGCCGAGGGGTATGCCCGCGCCACCGGCAAGGCGGGCGTGTGCATGGGCACCTCGGGTCCGGGCGCCACCAACCTGGTCACCGCCATCGCCGATGCCTACATGGATTCGTGTCCGCTGGTGGCCATCACCGGACAGGTCACCCAGGCCATGATCGGGCGCGGCGCCTTTCAGGAGACCGACATGGTGGGCGTGACGCTGCCCATCGTGAAGCACAGCTATCTCATCACCGACATCAAGGACATCCCCCGGGTGGTGGCCGAGGCCTTCTACATCGCGGAGTCCGGACGTCCCGGCCCGGTGGTGATTGATTTCCCCAAGAACCTCCAGCAGGCCAAGGCCCAGCCGGTGTGGCCGACCCGGGAGGAGATCCAGCGCGGGCTGCGGGGGTACAACCCCGACGTCCAGGCGGGGGATCTGGAGCTCAACGAGATCATCGGCCTCATTGAGAAGGCGGAGCGCCCGGTGCTCTACTGCGGCGGCGGGATCATCACCGCCGGCGCGGCGGCGGCCCTGCGCGAGTTCGCCGAGAAGACCCAGATCCCGGTGACCACCACCCTGATGGGCATCGGCGGATTCCCGGAGACCCATCCGCTCTCCCTGCGCTGGCTGGGCATGCACGGCTCCGCGGTGGCCAACTGGGCGGTGAGCGGCGAGTTCGAGCCGCGTCAGGATCCCACCCAGCCCATGGTCCGTCTCAAGGACGGCGCCGACGTGCTGCTGGCCTTCGGCGTGCGTTTCGACGACCGGGTCACCGGGGCCTTCAGCGAGTTCGCCAAGCATGCGACCATCGTCCACATTGATCTCGACGCCTCCGAGCACAACAAGAACAAGCGGGTGCAGTTGGCGGTGCATGGAGACATCCGGGACGCGCTGACCCGGCTCAACGCCCTGATCGCCAAGCGCGGCGGCATCAAGAAGACCTTCCCGGCTTGGCACCAGCAGATCGCCGCGTGGAAGACCAAGGGATCGTTCCACTACGAGGTCACTCCGGAGATCGCCAACAGCGACCACATGAAGGACCACCTCAAGGGTCATGAGGATCAGGTGATCCTGCCCCAGATGGTGATCGAGATGCTGTACGAGCTGACCGGCGGGGATGCCATCATCACCACCGGGGTGGGCCAGCACCAGATGTGGTCGGGCCAGTGGTTCAAGTACAACGAGCCGCGCACCTTCATCACCTCGGGCGGCCTCGGCTCCATGGGCTACGGCTATCCCGCGGCGCTCGGCGCCAAGGTGGCGCGTCCCGACAAGCAGGTGGTGGACATTGATGGCGACGGCTCGTTCCTGATGAACGTCCAGGAGCTGGCCACCGCCCACGTGGAGAAGATCGCCGCCAAGGCCATCATCCTGAACAACCAGCACCTCGGCATGGTGGTGCAGTGGGAGGACAACTTCTTCGCCGGCAACCGCGGCCACACCTACCTGGGCAATCCGGAGAACCGGGCGCAGGTGTATCCGGACTACGTGCGCGTCTGCAACAGCTTCAACGTCCCGGCCGAGCAGGTGATGTTCAAGCGGGACCTGCGGGCCGCGCTCCAGCGCATGCTGGACGCCAAGACCCCCTACGTGCTGAACGTGATGACCCCCTACGCCGAGCACGTGCTGCCCTTCATCCCCGCCGGCCGGACGGTCGCCGACATGAAGTGGTGAGGCGGGCCCCGCCCCTGCCCTGATGGGTAGGGGCGCGTTCCACCCGCGCGCCCATTCAGATCCGCTGCGCTTGTGGACCACCGACGGGGAACGCGGGACATGCCAACACGCCGGCGATCATCACCCATGGGTCGCTTGCCGCGGCGGGGCGCTCTGATAGCGTGACGCCGTGCCTTGGCGTTCGCTGCTGTCGTGTGTGTTGGTCCTCCAGTGGATCCCGGTGTCGCTGGGGGCCGAGCGGCTCTTTGACTTCTCCACCAATCAGCCCGGGAAGTTGCCGGCGGGCTTCAAGTCCTTCGTGGCCGGGGAGGGCAAGCCCGGGGACTGGCAGGTGGTGCTGACCCGGGTGCCCTCGCTGATCGAGCCGGTCACCGACAAGGCGGCGTCCCATGCCCAGATTCCCGTGCTCTCCCAACTGTCCCGGGATCCCACCGATGAGCGGTATCCGGTGACCTATTGGGACGCCGATCGCTTCGGGGACTTCACCTTCACCACCCGCTTCCGGATGACCGGGGGCGCGGTGGAGCAGATCGCCGGGGTGGTGTTCCGCCTGGTGGACGAAAAAAACTTCTGCGTCGTGCGCGCCAGCGCCCTGGGAGGCAATCTGCGGTTCTACAAGTTTGTGGACGGACAGCGGACGGCACCCGTCGGCAATGACCTGCCCATCGTGAAGGGTCAGTGGTATGAGCTGACGGTTCAGGCCGAGGGCAACAAGTTCGACGTGCTGCTGGATGGCAAGTCCGTGATTCCGACCCTCACCGACAATTCCTTTCCGGTCGGGAAGGTCGGCTTCATCACCAAGTCGGATGCCGTGAGCGAGTTCGCCGACGTGCGGGTGCGCTTCAAGCCGCTGGTGATCTTCGCGGAGACCCTTCTGGACCAGGTGCTGGAACGGCAGCCCAGGCTGCTGGACCTGCGCATCTACGGGACGACCCCGTCCCGGAGGGATCTGCACGTGCTGGCGGCAAAGAATGCCTCCGAGAAGGGGATGCCGGCCACGGAGGTGGAGTCCGGGGTGCTGTCCGGCAACGAGACCTACTACGGCAAGGAGGACAAGCGGATCCTGATCACCGCCCCCCTGCGGGACCGCAATGGCGACGCGGTGGGTGTGGTGAAGTTCTTCCTCAAACCCTTCGCCGGGCAGACCGAGGCGAATGCCCTCGCCCGGGTGCTGCCCACGGTCCGCTGGATGGAGTCGCAGCTCGCTGCCAGCGAGGGGCTGGGTCAGTAGCTAAAGGGAAGCCACCTGGGGGCGTGTCCCCGAATCGGGGTCGGATCGGGGAGGATGCCTCAACTCGTCCGCATCCGCTCCACCAGGGTTCCCGGACCGCCGGTGACAATCTGCGGACGCCCTGCGGACCCTTCCGGCTGGATGAATCCCTCGGCTTTGCGGGCTCGTGAACGATCACTGCGCGATGGCAACGGCACCGCACCCGTGAATGCGGATGCCTCCGTGGGTTCGGCCGATCCCGGCCCGTTTCACAAATGTGACCGGGCGTCTCTTGTCTGCGAATGGCAAGCCCGATGCTATGTGGACCGACATGAAACCCGCGGTCTTCTTCGAACGGGATGGTGTGCTGAACCTTTGCGAAACCGTCCAGGGCCGTCCGTCGCCCCCGCTCCGGTTTGAGGAGTTCCGGATTCATCCGGATGCCCCGGGGTGCCTCGCGGTGCTGAAGCGGGCCGGGTTCACCCTGATCGCCACCACCAACCAGCCGGCCGTGTCGCAGGGGCATCTCAGCCGCCGCGAACTGGATCTCATGCACGCGCAGTTGCGTCGCAAGCTGCCGCTGGACGACCTGCTGGTCTGTCCGTACGACGATCCCAGCCATCCCTGCCACAAGCCCCAGCCCGGCATGATCCTGGAGGCGGCCTTCAAGTGGAGCCTGGATCTCGACCGGTCGTTTGTGGTGAGCGACAAGTGGATGGATGCCAAGGCCGCCCAGGTGGCCGGATGCACCAGCGTGCTGCTGAACTCGCCGTGGATCGGCACCGATCATCATGATTTCGTGGTCGCGGATCTCCCAGCCGCAGTGACCAAGATCCTGGACCTCCAGCAGAATCTCCATGGGCACGCCCTTGCTGCCAGCGCCTGAACTGCCCCGCCCGGTGCGGACCGATCCGCCGGCCGACCGCGGTTCCCGCCGCGGCTTCGATCCCTTTCCCCGCCGCCGCCGTCCCGAGCGGCTGCTCCGCAGCCGCGTCCGCTCCACCGAGCGCGAATGACTTGAATGGTAGGGATGCGCTTCCCCGCGGCCGATACTCCCTCCGGCAGGCGTGTGGAGTGGTTGTGGGGAACGGGTGAAGCGTTGCGTGTCGGGGCTTCCCACGTTCCCGCCCTTCGCTCAGCTACGGCGTGGCGAGCCCGTCGTTCATCCACGGGTGCGGGGGGAATTGGATGGGGTCGCGGTGGAACACAACCTGCCCGCGGAATGGGGGAATCGCGGTTGATTTTCCGGGCTTCGGAACCGATCAAGGGCGCGTGAGATTGACGCATTGCTGGCCCGCTCCCCTGATCCTCGCCCTCGCCGCCATGTCTTCCGGGTGCTCCCACTTCAAACCCGCTGCCGGATCCGGGAAACCCGCGACCGAGCAGTCGCTGGCGGCCCTGGAGAACGTGGACCTGAACTGCGTGCGGCTGGTGGATGATGGCACCGCGGCCAAGCTGCCCCCCGATGCCGGCATCACTTTCCGCATCACCGGCCCCGGCAAGGTGGCGGGTCGCGCCGCAGTCAACCGCTACTTCGGTGGCTACACGCTGGTCGGTCCCGGGGCGGTCACCTGGACCCCGTTTGGCTCCACCCGCATGGCGGGGCCGCCCGAGCGGATGATCCTGGAGAACCAGTTCCTGCAAACCCTGCCCAAGACCACCCAGGCCGACACCACGGCCAATGGGTTGATCTTCCAGTCTGCGGATGGCCGGAACGTGGTGGAGTTCCGGCGCTGAGGTCCGCGGAGGGGGAGATGGGGACTCACACCAAGGACACAGAGGGCGCAAAGGGGAAGGGGGAGGGGGTGCGATGGGTGAGGATCCGCATTGGGAGTTTCTCCTGACCACCGCTCGGGCTGAGGTGGTGCAGACGATGGCCGGGCTGCCCCGGGATCTCCGGGAGCATGCCGAGGCGGTCCTGGTCTGCTACGAATCGTTTCCCAGCGAGGCGCTGCTGGAGGAGGGGTGGGATCCCGATCTGCTCGGCATGTTCATCGGGGATCCGGTGGGCGTGGCCGCACCCGATGCCTCGCCCGTACCGCGTCAGATCCTGCTCTTCGTGGAGAACCTTTGGGATTTTGCCGAAGAGGATGAGCCCCTGTTCCGCGAGGAAGTGCGTATCACCTACATCCACGAATTCGGGCACTACCTCGGACTGGATGAGGCGGGCCTGGAGGCGCGGGGGTTGCTGTAAACGGCCGAAAGAATTTTCGAGGGATTCTCCGGGGGCCGGCGTGTATCGGGGTGAACAGACATGAAGAGATCCATTCGACAGATTGCAAGGGGGGCGGCGGTGCTGGCCCTGGTGGTGGCGGCAGGAACCGTGGCGCTGGCGCAGCAGGCAGTCCCAATACAGGCACCTGTGGTTGTGGGCAGGGCAGGAGTCGGGATCCAGAACGCACCGCCAACCGACACCATCCGGTTCGACCTCGATTTCCCCGGCGGGACCGTGGTGGAATTTGTGGAGGCGGTGAGCAAAGCGCGGGGAACGCTGGTCAATGTCCTCATTCCGGAGGAATTGAAGCTGGTCATGATCCCGGAGATGAAGATGTCTCAGGTGGATGCTCGATCCCTGCTGCAAGCCACGAGCACCGCGTTGGCACGAACGAAGCGAAGGGCTCAGTCCGTGCCTGGAGGATCGACCTTCTACGAGCGTCAGTCCGTGGGGTACACCTTCCAACCGGTCGCTGAAGGAGTGTGGACATTTGCGACGGTAGGTGATTCCGACGACGAGAGGCCGGCGGCTCAGTCCGTGGTGTTCTTCAGCTTGGAGCCCTATCTGGGGCAATACTCGATCGACGACATCATCACCGTGATCGAGGCGGGGAATCAGTTGCGACCGAACACCAAGCCGCTGAGTCTGAAGTTTCACAAGGAGACCCAACTGCTGGTCGTGCGGGGGACCCCGGAAGATTTGAACATCGTGAAAGGGGCTCTGAGTGAATTGCGCCCGGGTGTGAAGGGGCCTCAACCCCCGGCCGACGCACCAGTTCCGGCACAGCCCAAGTAAGCCTGCCGGGCTCCATGACCGCGGCATCAGCCATCCTGGACTTGAGACCGGAGATCGGACGCGGCGAACGCGCAGCGGCCCCGGGGCGGACGGAAGCGGACCGCCTCGGGGCACTGACGTCGCGTCTGGGCGCCGGTGATGAGGCGGCCTGGACCGCCTTTCACGAGGCCTACGCCCCGCGTCTGTTCCGCTACCTGCTGGTGGTCACCGGCGGACGCGAGGATCTCGCCGCGGAGGCCCTGCAGCAGACCTGGATTCGATGTGTGCGGCACATCCGGCGCTTCGAGTCGGAGGAGGCGCTCTGGAGTTGGTTGACGGTGCTGGCCCGCAGCGCGCTCACCGATGAGCACCGGCGGCACTCGCGCTGGGCCGGGTTCCTGCAGCGCGTCTGGGAGCGCATGCCATTCGCGGAGTCCATTGCCCCGCCGGCCGCACCGGATCCCAATCCGGAGGCCCTGCTGGAACTGGCGATGAACGGACTGTCCGCAGAGGAACGTGGGTTGATCGAGGCCCGGTACTTCGATCGTCGGGCCCTCCGGGATCTGGCTGCGGAGTCCGGCATCACTGAAAAGGCCATGGAGTCACGTCTGGCGCGCCTGCGCTGCGAGTTGCGCGAGCAGTTGCTGCGACTGGGACGACGGATGGAGGAGGAGCAATGAACCGCCTTCCTTTCATCCCTCATCCTTCATCCTTCACCCTTCCCCCAACTGAGGATTGATCGATGAACGATCCGAGGAATTCTCAAGAGCTTTGGACCGAGGTACTGGGGCCGACATCCGGTGATCCGCGCCTGTCGGCGTCGCTCGATTCCCTGCTGACGGCGGTGCGGCGCCGGCGGCGACAGCGTCGGGCGATGCGGACCGCAGCCGGGGCCGCCGTGCTCCTGCTTGCCGCGTGGGGATGGATGCGATGGCCATCTTCGATGACCGACTCCGGCACGGCCCCACTGGCAGTCAGTCCCGCATCCCCGCCGCCGCCGGCCTGGCAGCTTTCCACCCGACCGGCGCCTCCCGGGATCACCATCAGTTCCCGGGCGGCATCCGTGGTCCTCGTGGTTACCGAACCGCGCACCTCCCTGGAGCGGATCTCGGATGAGGAACTGCTGGCGCTCGCCCCCGGATGTCTGGCCCTGACCCGGAGCGCCCGCGGCATGGAGTTCGTGGCGCTGTGCGAAGGGTTGGTGGCCACGCCGTAGGGCTTCCCGCGTTTCCCGTCGTTCGTCCACAGGTGCTGGGGATTGAACGGGGTCGAGGTGGAACGCGCCCCGATCCAACGTTTGGTAGGGCTCGGGCTTCCGCACGACCCCAATGTCTCCCGCAGCGCGTGTGGAGTCGCTGCGGGGTACGGGGGAAGCGTTGCGCAATGGGGCGTCCCACGATGCGCGTGGTTCGTCCACGGGCGGAGCGGATCCATATGGGGTCGAGGTGGAACGCGCCCCTACCCGGGAATGGCAAAAAGCCTTTTGCGTTCGCGGTTCGCCCGTTCCTACTCTCGCCCGCATGGCGAAAACGGGGTTGGGACGTGGTTTGGGCGCGCTGCTCGCGAGCGGCGCGGCGGCCACGTCGTCCGCTCCGGCGGCGAGTCCGATTGCCGCCGCCCCGGCCGTGGTGGCTCCCTCAGGGCCGGCGGTGCGACGGGTTCCCCTGACGCAGATCCATCCCAGCCCGCTTCAGCCGCGCAAGGACTTCACCCCGGACTCGCTCCAGGAGTTGGCCGCGTCCATCCGGGAACAGGGCATCGTCCAGCCGCTGCTGGTGCGGGCTGCGAAGGGCGGCTATGAATTGATTGCCGGCGAGCGCCGCTGGCGGGCGGCCCAGCTGGCCGGCTT
>JAFLEG010000152.1 GCA_017302195.1 Verrucomicrobiota bacterium | reverse complement strand
GCGTTGATCGGTGATGCGGTCATTGAGCACGAGAACCGGGCGGCTCACCTTCTGCTGGATGTAGTAATAGGTCTGCCCGCCCACGGTGGAGGTGGTGGAGGGCGTGCCCATCACCCGGTACTGCGACCACCACACGCTGCCCCTCGCCGAGCGCCTCCGGCTGTTCATCCCCGTCTGCCAGGCCATCCAGCACGCCCATCAGAAAGGGGTCATCCACCGGGACATCAAGCCCTCCAACATCCTGGTGAGCGTCCAGGACGGGCGGCCGGTGCCCAAGGTGATTGACTTCGGCATTGCCAAGGCTGTCGAAGGGCGGCTCACGGAGGACACATGCAACACCCAGGGCGAACAGTTTCTGGGCACCCCCGCCTACATGAGTCCGGAGCAGGCCGACCGGGGACGGCAGGACGTGGACACGCGGAGCGACATCTACAGCCTGGGGGTGGTGCTCTATGAACTGCTGGCCGGAATGACGCCGCTGGATGGCCGGGCGTTGATGGCCGGGGGTTTCGAGGGGGCGAGGCGCCTGCTGTTGGACAGCGAGCCGCCATCACCGTCCCGGCGCTTCCTGAAGCAGCCGGCGGCAGAACAGGTCACCACCGCCCGGGCCCGGGGTGTCGAACCCGGCCGGCTTCCGCATCAGATCGAGGGGGATCTGGACTGGATCGCGATGAAGTGCCTGGAGAAGGACCGCGTGCGCCGCTATGCAACGGCCAACGGACTCGCGGCGGATCTCCAGCGCCACCTGGATCACGAGCCCGTCCACGCAGGTCCGCCAAGCTGGGGCTACCGGATCCGCAAGGGCATCCGCCGTCATCGCTGGGCCGTCGCGGCCGTGGGCGTGATGGTGGTCCTCCTGCTGGCGGGCATCGGCGCCAGCCTGACCCAGGCCTTCAAGGCCACCCGGGCGGGGCAGCGCGCGGAGCGCAGCGAGTCCGAGGCCAGGGCCCTGCTGTATCTCGCGGTGATGCGACAGGCCGGAGATGCCTGGAACGACGGAGACACCGATCTGCTTCGCGAACTGCTGGATTCGGTCGCCGGCGCCCCCAACCGCGGATTTGAGTGGGATTTCTGGCACTCCCGCCTGAGCGGCGCCGCGCGATCGGTCCGGGGATCCACCAGTCCGGTCACTGCGGCGGTCTTCCTGGACCGGGGCGACCAGGTGCTCTCGGCCAACGCCGACGGCACCGTCATGGTGTGGGAGGCCGCCTTGGGACAACCCGGCAAGCTGCTTCGTCCCGGGTCGCCGAAGATCTCCGGGGCCCCGCTGGGTGTCTCCCTGCCATGGCTGGCCATGAGCGACCTGCAGGGCTCGGTGGAGGTCGTCCATGTGGCCCTCGCGGCGCCCCGCAACCGCATTCCCATGGATGTTGCGGGTCTGGACTGTCTGGCCGTCTCCCCGGACGGACGCCGCCTGCTGACCGCCGGTCCCGGCGTCGCCACCCGGATCTGGGAGGTCGCCTCGGGTCAGCAGATGCTGGTGCTGCCGGCACCGTGTGGTCGCGCCTGGTTCTTTCGGGAGGGGCAAAGGGTCCTGACCGTTGGGGCGGGAACCGTGCGGGTCTGGGACGTTCGCAGCGGTGTCAAGCTGGCCGCCTTTGCGGTGGACGCCGCCGACGACCGGGTGTTCCTGTCGCGCGATGGCGCCCGCCTCCTCTGCTGCACCCCCAAGGCCGTGGTGGTCCGGGACCCGGGATCGGGACACGTCCTGGTCTCCCTGGCCCGTCCGGGACGCACGGTGACCGCTGCGGCGATGTCGTCCGATGGCCGCCGCCTCGTCACCGGAGACGACGGAGGCACGCTGCGGGTGTTCTCCGCCGACGGGCGGCTTGTCGAGACCCTGCGCGCCCACCCCCGGAGAATCACCGCGGTCGAATTCTCCGGAGACGGACGTCAGGTCCTCTCCGGAGCCGGTGACGGCAACGCCTCCCTGTGGTCCCTGCCGCTCGCTCCCCCGGTGCTTGCCGCCCCTTCAGGACCGACCTTCTCCGCAATGGCGGTTTCCGCCGACATGACCCGGATTGTTTCCGGTGGGACCGATGGCATGGTGCGCCTTTGGGAGTTGGCCACGGGGCGTGAACTTCTCTCCCTCCCCGGAGGCCCGGGTCCGGTGCCCATGGTGGGATTCTCGCCCGATGGAAGGAAGGTGATCTGCGGGGGCGCGGACTCCTGGGTCAGAACATGGGATGCGACGGCCGGCCGCCTCCTGGTCCAGATGTCGGTACGCAGCGGAGGTGTCGTGGCGGGCGCGGTCTCCCAGGCCCCCTGGCGTCTGGTCACCGCCACGGCGCGGGGGGAGGTGATTGTCTGGGATCCGGAGATCGAGTCGGTGGTCCGACGCTTCCTTGTGTCCCCGGAGGCCGGAGGCATCCGGGCGCTGGCAGTCACTCCGGATGCCCGGTTTGTGGCCACCGCCGGCCTCGATGCGGTGGTGGATGTCTGGGAGCTCCCCGCCGCCTTGCTGCGCCGGCAGATCCGCACCCCCGTCCCTGTTTCCCTGCTGGCGCTGAGCCTGGATGGTCGCCGGCTGGTCACCGGTGGATCGGGCGACAATGGCCTGGCCTGGGATCTTCAGGGGGACCAGGGGCCGGTGGTGCTTCGGGGCCATCAGGCGCCGCTGGCGACCGCTGGATTCCTGGATCCCGGGGATCGCATCGTCACGTCCGCACGGGATGACACGCTGCGAATCTGGGACCCGGTCACCGGGCGGGAGATTTTGTCCGTGGACCTCGGAGGTTCCCTCACGGTTCCCGAAGAGCAGGGCCTGGTGAGCGAGAGTTCGGCGAAGGGGCGTCAGATTGTGGCCGTTCGAAACCGCGCCATCCATGTGCTGGGCGGCAGGACGCCGTCGCCGGCAAACGCTCGCTGACCGGCGGGGCCTCGGGGGCCTTGCGCCAGGCGGCGGTCGTCCATAGCCTGCTGAAATCAGTTCCCGCGACACCATCAACGGCCGGTTCCAACCCGGGGACTCCCTGGAGGATGTCACCCGGATTCTGGACAGGGCGGGTTCCGGCGATGCGGAGGCAGCGTCCCTGCTGATGGATCTGGTGTATGGCCGGTTGCGGGCCATCGCAGCGGAGCGGATGCTGCGGGAGGCGCCGGGTCAGACACTCCAGCCGACGGCCCTCGTCCATGAGGCGTGGCTCCGTCTCGGAGGTGACGACCAGCCGCGGTGGAAGAATCGGGCTCATTTTTTTGGGGCGGCCTCCGAGGCCATGCGGCGGATCCTGGTGGAACGTGCGCGCCACAAGAAGACCCTCCGGAAGGGCGGCGGTGCGGATCATTTGGACGTGGATCAGTTGGGGATTGCCACCCCGGGCACGGATGCCGAACTGCTCTCAGTTCACGAGTTTCTTGACCGCTTCGCAGTCCATCATCCTTCCCGGGCCCAGTTGGTGAAACTGCACTACTTCACGGGCATGAGCTTCCGCCAGGCAGCGGAGATTCTGGACATCTCCGAGGCGACCGCGAAACGGTGGTGGATCTTCTCCAAGGCCTGGCTGCTCCGGGAGATCACGGCGGCGGGTCGTTAGGTTCCGTCCGGGGAGACCGCGCCCCCACAATTCGCTGGCCTTCCGGGGTCCGCGGAAACATGCGGTAGATGCCATAGAGGTCCGGATGGCTGGTCCTTGAGATCACCGCCCGGAAGACAGTCCCCGGTCGGGGTTCCCTGAAGCGGAAGACGGTGATCTCCCCCTCGTCAAAGACCCCGCTGCCGGTGGCTTCCCCACGGGGACCCACAGCGCTTCCGATGGACTTCAGGCTTGCCACGGAGTCGCCGACAAATCCCTCCACCCGGGTGATGCCATCGTGGTGCTGACGGACCTCGAGATCCGTCACCACCTGGGCCGAGTCAAAGTGGTAGGTGATTGTGGAACGTCCGGGATCCGGGGCATGGGGCGCAGGGAAGCCGCGGGCATGAAGCGTGAGCGTGGTCAGGTGCGTCGGGCTGATCAGCCGGCCAACTCCCGACTGGTGGTCGAGCGGGAATTTCGGCACGGAGACGCTCCAGATCTGCTGCCTTCCCGTGGTGGATCGCTCATCCTGGCTCCCGGCTGGAACTTCGAGGCGGACCACATGGGTCTCGGTGATCCGATCGCGGGGGTCGTGAACGCCGTCTCCATCGGCATCGTCCGGATTCCAATTGGAGCGGCGGGGACTGATGTCCCAGGGGTTGTCAACCCCCTCCCCGTCCAGGTCACCATCACAGACATCGCCCCGGCCATCGCGGTCAATGTCCCCCTGGTCTGGATTGGCAACGTCGGGGCAGTTGTCCCGGGGGTTGGGAACGCCATCGCCGTCCCGGTCCTCATCCAGGGAATCGGGGATGCCATCGCCATCGAAATCCGAAAGACGGATGTTGGGAATGCCGGGGAGGGGATCCTGCGATGCCGGGATCCCGTCCTCGTCGAGGTCGGTATCCGCCACCGCGCCGAGCAGTCGCTGTCCCTGACATAGCGGAAACACCTGATAGGCTCCAAAGCGGTCGGCGCGGCTCGTCCGGGTCACCACCAGACGCAGGAGGGATCCCGGAATCGAACGGGCAAACGAGAACCGGCTGACCTCCCCCGCCACGAAGCGGCCGCCGCTCGCAGGCTCGCACACCGCCGCTCCCAGCGACTCGAGGGTGGACGCGAGGTCTCCGGCATGAAGTTCCAGTTCGGTGATGCCGTCCGCGTCCTGGATCACCTCCACGCCATCCACCGCGACCTGGCGATCCAGGGTGAAGGTGATCCACGCGGCTTCCGGATGGGGCACGTGGGGATGGAGGTAGCGAGTCCCATGGAGTACCGGGGCCGGAGACCGTCGGGGACCGATGAGAAGGCCGCCCCCCCGGTCATCGGCCAGTGGAAACGGCGGGACGCTGACATTCCATGCGCCAGCCCGGGTGTCGGCGGATTTCGACCCAGGGCCGCCCTCGGGCCCCTCCACCCGCAGGATGCAGGTCAGCAGCACCGCATCACAGGCATCGCCGATCCCGTCGTGATCCAGATCCTCCTGACCGGGGTTGGCTGTCATCGGACAGTTATCCCCCGGGTTGGGAACCTGATCGCCATCGAGGTCGTCGTCACAGGCGTCGCCAATCCCGTCGCCGTCCGAATCCCGTGGGTCGGGATTGGCGGTGCCCGGGCAGTTGTCCGCGGTGTCCAGCATGCCATCCCCGTCCGTGTCCGCGGCCAGGGGCAGGGGCAGGGGCAGGGGGCCGGTGCCGCCTGCGGTGATCTGCAACTCCGGACACGGCTCGAGCACGATGGCATCCAGTGCGGCATCCACTCCTTCCGTCCGGTGGGAAACATCCGTGAAACGCAAGGTCGTTGTCCGCGAGACCGCGCGAAACACGAGGTTGCTGTGGCGCTGCCACTCGCCGCCAGTGCACTCCGCGATCCGCTCACCCAGCAGCAGTCCGTCCGCGGTCCGGACCTCGCAGCGCAGGCCCACGGGTCCCGGCGCCCGTCCCGCCCTGCCCACGCTGAATGCCAGGGAGTAGGTGCCTCCCGGAACCGTGGCCACGGTCTGTTCCAGAGATCCTCCCGGCGGCGCGTTGCCGACGTTGAACAGGACGCATTGACGGCCTTCCGCCGGGCCCCACCAGGGGGTGGCGGCAGCCGTGACCGCGATCCGGTTCTCCGGCGATCCGCGAGCCTGCCAGGGAGACCACGGCACCGCCTGGATGCCATTGGCCAGCAGCAGGCCTGGCGCCAGTTGCTCCAACTGCCCGTCCTTCAGGGGTGCGTCAGGATCCAGCGGATCCCCGATGCCATCCCCGTCGGAGTCCGCCTGGTTTGGATTGTAGGCGTCCGGGGCATTGTCCGCGTGATTCTCATGGCCGTCGCCGTCCCGGTCGGAATCGCAGGGATCTCCCAGGCCGTCCCCGTCCGAATCCTCCTGCAGCGGGTTGGGAACGTCGGGACAGTTGTCCTCCTTGTCTTCCCGTCCATCGCCGTCCTGATCGAGGTCGCAGGCATCTCCGAGAAGGTCCTGATCGAAGTCCCGCTGGTCCGGATTGGGGGTCTCGGGGCAGTTGTCCAGCGCATCCGGAATGCCGTCTCGGTCGGCATCAAAGCGGTCATCCAGCGCTCCCAAAAAACGGCGCCCGAGCCGGTCTCTCGGGAAGATCTGCAGCGTGCCGTACGCCTGAGGAGTCAGTGTCCTCCGGATGATCAGCCTCAGGACCGCGCCAGGGCGGGTGTTGCCCCACCGGAACAGCACGGACGGGAGAACCAGCGGGGTTTGGCCGGCACGGCTGGGCACGGAAGTGCCCGACACGACGCCGACGCTCCTCAGATTCTCCGGTGAATCGCCGGTCAGCGCCTCCAACAGTGCGATGCCATTGTCCCCCTGGATCACCTCCACATGGTCCACGACCACCGCCCGATCGAAGGTGAAGGTGATCTGGGCCCGTTCCGGATCGGGGACGTGGGGCGCCACATAGGCATGATCGTCCAGGGCGTGGTAGGTCAGGGGTTCCAGTGACAGCGCATAGCCGATGCCCACCTCCGTGTTCAGGGGAAACGGGGGCGCCTGAACGGACCAGACGTCGTCCACACCGGGCAGACTGGGCGAATTGTGCCGGTCATTGCTTCCCACCGGGATGCTCACGCCCACAATATGATGGAGCTGGGCGCCAGCGCTTCCCACTCCGGCGATCGCGGCAACGAGAATGAGGAGGAACCGGATCATGTGGCGCGCTGAGACGACGCTCAGGGTGGGTGGGATGCGGGGTGGGAATCTGGGAACTCGTTATCAGCTACAAGCCCGTGGGGGATCCGTCAACCCGGGAGCCGCCCCGGTTCCGGCGGCATCCGCCAGGGGCTCCGGGGTCTGGACCTTGGTTCCTTCGGCCGGAGGACGTATCGATCCAGACCTCCTCGATGTTCCGGTGTTCCGGTCGGGCTCCACCGGGAATGGCCTGCCCCTGGAGGCAGCGGGTCACCGGCCGCCATTCGGTGTGGGCAGGTCCGGGCACCCGTGGCCTGCAAGGTCAGGTCAGGGAGCCGCCCCTCGGGTGAGGCCTGCCGCGGGCGCCGTTGACTGGCCTCCGGGGCTGCCGATAGCCTGCCGAGGTTCCTGTCACCTGGTGACCTGATTCCACTTCATTCATCCTCATGAGCAGAAAAATTCGTTACGGCATGGTTGGTGGCGGCCGCGGGGCATTCATTGGCGCGGTGCACCGCATCGCCGCCAACATGGATGGCCAGATCGAGCTGGTCTGCGGCGCGTTTTCCTCGGATCCCGACAAGTCCCGTGCCAGCGGCTCGGATCTCTATCTGCCGCCCTCCCGCTGCTACGGGAGTTTTGCCGAGATGATCCAGGCGGAGCGCGCGCTGCCGGAAGGGGAGCGCATGGACTTCGTGTCCATCGTCACGCCGAATCATGTCCATTTCCCGCCGGCGAAGATGGCCCTGGAACACGGCTTCCACGTCCTGAGCGACAAGCCGGCCACCTACGATCTTGCCGAGGCCCGGACGCTCCAGTCCCTGGTGAAGAAGTCCGGCCTGCTGTATGGGCTGACCCACAATTACACCGGCTATCCCCTGGTGAAGGAAGCCCGGGACCTGGTGCATTCCGGCCGGCTGGGAAAGATCCGCAAGGTGGTGGTGGAGTATCCGCAGGGGTGGCTGGCGACGCGCATCGAGGCGTCCGGACAGAAGCAGGCCGCGTGGCGGACGGATCCCAAGCGCAGCGGCGCAGCCGGGTGCATCGGGGACATCGGCACCCATGCCGAGAATCTCGCCGAGTACGTGACCGGCCTGCAGATCTCGGAGCTGGCCGCCGACATCACCGCCTTTGTCAAGGGCCGCAAGCTGGACGACGACGGCAACGTGCTGCTCCGCTTCAAGGGGGGCGCCAAGGGCGTGCTGCACAGCTCGCAGATCAGCGTGGGGGAGGAGAACAACCTCAACCTCCGGGTGTATGGCGAGCTGGGCGGACTGGAATGGCACCAGAAGGAGCCGAACACGCTGCTGCTCAAGTGGCCCGATCAGCCCATGCAGGTCTATCGCACGGCCAACGGGTATCTGGGCGCCGCCGCCAAGGCTGCCGGCCGCACCCCTCCGGCCCATCCCGAGGGCTATCTGGAGGCCTTCGCCAACATCTACCGCAACTTCGCCGCGGCCATCCGGGCGCGGTTGGAGAAGCGCAAGCTCACCAAGGAGGATCCGGCACTGGACTTCCCCAAGATCGAGGACGGGGTGCGCGGCATGGCCTTCATTGAGGCGGTGGTGGCGTCCTCCAAGGCCAATGCGGCCTGGACACGGCTCGACGTCTGAGCCGCAGCCCGGCCGCCG
>JAFLEG010000151.1 GCA_017302195.1 Verrucomicrobiota bacterium | reverse complement strand
TCTCCGACACGAAGGCCGCCACTTCCCGGAGGTTGCTGCCTTCGACCTCGACGAGCAGGTCATAGCCTCCCGACATGAGGTGGCAGGAGCGCACCTCGGCATGCTTGGCGATCCGCTCCGCGAGCTTGTCGAAGCCCCCCCCCCGCTCCGGAGTAATCCGCACCTCGATGATGGCCCGCACCAGATCGCGGCCCAGCTTTTCCTCATTGAGGATCGCCCGATACCCCAGAACAAGATGATCCTGCTCCGCCTGCCGGATCCGGGCCTGGACATCGCTTTCGGCGATGCCGAGAAGGGCGGCCAGTTGCGGAGCGGAGAGCGAGGCGTTGGACGCCAACAGCTTCAAAAGCGGATCCATGGGCCGAAAATACAAGTCGCGACCCAGCCGACAAGGAAGGGAATTCTCCGGGGAGTTCCGAATCCCGGCCGTCTTTCAACTCATCCGCATCGGCATGATGACGTACAAGAACGGGCGGGCGGTTTTCAGCACCCCGGGGCTCAGGTCGTCAATCAGCTCAAACACCACTTCCTCTTCATCCAAGGCCTTGAGCGGATCGAGCAAATAGGCCGGATTGAAGGCGATGGCCAGGTCGCGACCCTGGTATTTGATCGCCAGCACCTCCCGAGCCTCACCGACTTCCGGCGTGTTGGCCGTGATCGCCAGTTGATTTCGGCTGAAACTGAGGCGCACCGAGTTGCTCTTGTCGCTGGTCATCAACTCCGCACGCCGCAGGGCGCTCAAGAACTCGTCCCGGGGCAGCGGGATGCGCTCCTGCGCCTCGGGAGGTATGACCTGCCGATAGTTCGGATAGTTCCCATCCACCAGCTTCGAGATGATGAGCACGGGAAACGACCCCTCGCCGGTTCGGGTGAACGCCACCTGGTTCTCCGAAAAACGGATTTCCGCCATGCCGGCAGATCCCAACAGCCGGTTCACCTCGGCGATCGCCTTGTTTGGAACGATGAACTCCGCCTGCGCCTCCATAGGAACATCCGCCTCCTCATCCGCCAATGCCAGACGCCGGCCATCGGTCGCGACCAGCGTCACCTTGTGCTCCTTGAGGCTGAAGAAGATGCCGTTGAGGACATACCGGGCTTCATCCGTGGACGCTGCAAAGCACGTCTTGCGCAGCATGGCCTTCAATTTGTCCTGCGCCACCTGCACCACCCGGGATTGCGCAAAGCTTGGAAGCGGGGGGAATTCATCTGCTCCCAAGCCGTTGATCTTATAAAATGAGCCTCCTGCTTCGAGGGTCATAGTGGCTTTATCGTCAACGGCAATCGCGAGGTCAGATGCGGACAGTTCCCGTGCGATGCCAAAAAGCTTCTTCACCGGTGCGGTGGTACGCCCGGGTTCCGCCACAATGGCTTCCACACTGCAGGTGATGGTGACGTCCAAATCGGTGGCCGTGAGTTCCAACCGGCCGTCAGAAGCGACAAGAAGGACGTTGGAAAGGATCGGAAGAGTCGTTCGCGAACCCACCACATTCTGGACAGCCTGGAGACCGTTCAGCAGTTGGTCTTTGGCGATCGTGAACTTCATGATGTGCCCAAGTATTGTATGTTTTAAGGAAAGAGGAAGCTATTAGTAGGGGGTGTGAACAAGTGGAACAACGACAGGCTGTGGCTGCAAACAGGGGAGATGGCTGAGAGACCCTCTGTGGGTAACCTAGCTGCCCACCCGGGTTGATGACCAGGTCGGGGGGTGCTGGCGGGTTATTGACGGGTTGTTGGCCGCTTATCCGCATGGAGAAGCACCGGGGTTTTGGGAATTTTCTTTCGTTCGCCGCCGCCGCCCCCATCTTTTGCGCCTCGCGTGGATCCTCGTCCGAAACACTATTGCGGCGTCTTTGGAGTTTTCGGTCATCCTGAAGCCGCCGTCGTCTGCTATTACGGTCTGTACGCACTCCAGCATCGCGGTCAGGAGTCGGCCGGCATCGTGACGTTTGACGGATCGGATTTCCAGTTGCACAAGGGCATGGGGTTGGTGCCAGCGATCTTCGACACCCCGTTGCTGGAAAGCATGAAGGGGGCCTCTGCCATCGGCCACACCCGCTACTCCACCGCCGGCTCTTCCACGCTGCGCAATGCCCAGCCGCTGACTGTGGACTGCTCCCGGGGAAAAATTGCCATTGCCCACAATGGCAATCTGACCAATGCGGCGGAGCTGAGGGACGCCTTGGAGGCCAAGGGTTCCATCTTCCAGACGACAGTGGACTCTGAAATCATCCTCCACCTTCTGGCGCAGCCTTCGCGGCCGGGCGGCCATGAGAGCGCCCTGATTGATGCCATGCATCGGATTCAGGGCGCGTATTCCCTGGTAATCCTGACGGAAACCGAGCTGATCGGCGTGAGGGATCCGCACGGCTTCCGCCCGCTGAGCCTGGGGCAGATGGCCAACGGAGCCTACGTCCTGGCCAGCGAAACGTGCGCCTTTGACCTTGCCAAGGCGCGGTTCATCCGGGACCTGGATCCTGGCGAGATTGTCATCATCACCAAGGACGGCCTCCGCTCGGTCCAGGCCTTCCCCGAGCAGAAGCGGCGGGCCTTTTGTGTGTTCGAGTACGTCTATTTTGCGAGACCTGACTCCTCCATAGACGGCCGCAATGTGTATCAGGTCCGGGTCGAGATGGGACGGCAGTTGGCACGCGAGAACAAGATTGATGCGGACATGGTCATCCCGGTGCCGGACAGCGGTGTGTGCGCGGCGCTGGGGTATTCCATGGAGAGCGGGATTCCTTTTGAGATGGCCTTCGTGCGCAACCATTACGTTGGCCGCAGCTTCCTCCAGCCGTCCCAGTTCGTCCGGGACTTCGCGGTCCGCGTGAAGCTGAACCTGATTGGAGACCTGGTGAAGGGGAAGCGGGTGATCATCATTGATGACTCCATTGTCCGCGGTACGACCAGCAAGGCGCGGGTCGCCAGCCTGAAGGAGGCCGGAGCCAGGGAGGTACACTTCCTGGTCAGTTGTCCGCCCCATGTGAACCCCTGCGTGTACGGGATAGATTTTCCGGAACGCAACAAGCTGATGGCGGTCACCCACACCCGCGAGGGGATCCGGGATTTTCTCAATGCCGATTCCCTGGGCTACCTCACCGAGGAGGGCATGGTGCGGGCCACGGGGCATCCGAAGGACCGCTTCTGCCTGGCCTGCTTCAACGGGGACTATCCCGTGAAGTTTCAGAGCGGCATGGAAAAGCACCTGCTGGAGCAGCGACGCAACCGCGTCAGCGGTCTGGGATCCGAAGTGGCGGCCGCAGAACGGCAACAGCAGTTGCTGTAGGGCAGTCAGACCTTTTCCACACGCAATCGCCCCAGGAGTCCGGCGGGCCGGAACAGCAGGATGCCGATCAGGATGGCGAAGGCGATGGCATCCCGAAACGTGGACAACCGGGTTCCGGAGACCAGGGTTTCGACCAGACCGATCAGCAGACCTCCCAGAGCGGCACCGGGAAGGTTGCCGATGCCCCCGAGCACCGCAGCAACGAAGGCCTTGAGTCCAGGAAGCGTGCCCATCAGGGGATCAATGCTGGGATAGTTCATCGCGTACAGGATGCCCCCGGCACCGGCCAGGGCCGACCCCAGCGCGAAGGTGAAGGCGATGATACGGTCATTGTGAATGCCCACCAGCGACGCGGCGGTCGCGTTGAAGGAAACGGCCCGCAGGGCCGTACCGGTCCGTGTGTGGTGGACCACGTAGTGCAGCGCTCCGAGGAGGACAAGTGTGACCAGCAGCACCACCAACTGGTTGCTGGAAACAGTGAGGCCGGAGAAATGAAACTGGGTTACCGGAAATGGCTGGGGAAACGCCTTGGGATTGGCGCCAAAGACTTTTTGCCCGAGGTTCTGCAAGAGCAGCGAGACACCGATGGCGGTGATCAGCACGGTAAGCGTGGCCGCGCCTCCTCGGGAGTTGAGGACCGAGGCACGCAGCCCGGGAGTCCGGCCGAACCCGGCCTCCGCGAGACGGCATCCGAGTTCGGCTCCAGCCCAGGCCGCCAGGGGTTTGAGCAGCGGCGCGTAGGTGGCCCAACCCGGAGACCACCCCGCGAGGCCCCGAAGAGCCAGCGGCACGACGAACCACCCGGCGGCCGCACCACCGCACCACCCCAGCACGGCGGCCAAGGAGAGCCGGGTGGGCCGGCGCAGCGGCCGGTAGGCGAACCGCTCGATCTGCATGCCTAGAATGGCGCAGCCCGCCATGGCAGCGGCCAGGACCACCAGGCCCCCACCAATGCTCCCGCCTCCAAGGCGCGGGCCGAGGTAGTATCCAAGGTACGCGCCCACCATGAAGACATCGCTGTGGGCAATGAGCGCGTAGATGGCGCCGACGGAGATTCCGTTGATCAGTTGCTGGAGGAATTCCGTCACGGGATCGCTGGGGCGGCCGGCATCGGATCAGGCGCAAGGCCTGCATCCATTCACGGCTGGATGGTCTCCACGTATTTGAATTTCCCATCCTTGACCGTCAGGATGACCGCGCTCTTCGAGGCGTTGCGGCCGGCATCCAGAGTCGTCTTGCCGGTGACGCAGGGAAAGTCGCGAGTGGCCGCCAGCGCGTCCCGGAGCTTGGATGGTTCCGTCGAGCCGGCGCGGCGAATGGCCTCCGCCAGAACCATGGCCGAGTCATAGCCCAGGGCGGCCATCGCGTCGGGTGTCTGACCATCGTACCGGGCCTGGTAGGCCTTGACGAAGGCCTGGACCTTGGGATCGGCGGCTTCGGAGGAGTAGTGGGTGGAGTAGAAGGTGTTCTCCAGTGCCTGTCCGGCGATCTGGATCAACTCAGGGGCCTCCCAGCCATCACCGCCGAAAATGGGCAGGGTGATTCCGAGCTGACGGGCCTGTGCCACGATCAGGCCGGCTTCGGTGTAATAGCCGGGGACGAAGAGGGCGTCCGGCTCGGCGGCCTTGATGGCGGTGAGCTGGGCGCGGAAATCCTTGTCCTTGCTCGCGTACTTCTGTTCCGCGACGACCTCGCCACCGGCGGCGACAAACGCCTTCTGGAAGTACTCGGCCAAACCGGTGCTGTAGGGGGCGGCGACGTCGGCCAGGACCGCCACCCGGCGGGCCTTGAGCGTCCGCCGGGCGAAGTCGGCCAGCAGCCCGCCCTGAAAGGGGTCAATGAAGCAGACGCGGAAAACATGGTCGCCCACCTCGGTGACCTTGGGATTGGTGGATGACGGCGAGATCATGGGGATCCTGGCCTCCTGGCAGACCGGGGCGGCCTCCAGGGAGCGACCGGATGCCACCTCGCCCAGCACCGCCACCACACCGTCCCGGCTGAGGAACTTCTTGACGATGGTGACCGACTCCCCCTGTTTGGATTGGTTGTCCTCGGTGAGCAGTTCGATCGGACGCCCCAGCACGCCGCCCGCCTTGTTGATTTCCTCAACGGCGAGGGCGGTGCCGTTGTGGGAGGCATTCCCGAATGCGGCCTCGCTGCCGGTGAGGGACGCGAACTCCCCGACCTTGATCGGACCGCCTGCGGTGTCCCCGCCGCCTGTGGGTTTGCAACCGGTGATCAGGAAACCAGCGAGCACCGCGGCAGACAGGAACTCACGGCGGGAGGGGCGGGCGGAACGCTTCATTCGCAAGGGGTCGGAGTCACGGCAGGCACCACCGAGGTGTCGCCGATGGCGGTCACGCTATGGCGACCGCTCGTTGAGGAAAAGGCGATTTCTCTGGATGGGCTTCCTATCTCTCCTGACGGCCGCGGTGCTGCAGATGCGGGGTGCAGACTCCGGTCCGGATCGGCGCGAACCCTACCTGAGGTCAATGGCCACCGTCATGGGACCGATGCCCGGAGACCAGAAACGATGCGCCTTGGATCTACAGGTGCATGGCGAGTCCGAAGCGGGGGGCGTGGTGCGACGCCAGATCAGCTACCAGAGCGAACCGGGTGGCAGGGTCCCTGCCTGGCTGCTGCTCCCGGCCGGTGCTGGAGGCGGGGATGGGAGACGGCACTTCCCGGGGGTGCTGGCGCTGCACCAGACCCATGCCGGAGGGCGCAACGTGGTGGTCGGGCTTGGGAATTCACCCGACGATGAGTACGGACTGGAACTGGCGCGGCGGGGCTACGTCGTGCTGGCGCCACCCTATCCGCATCTGGCCGGCTACGCTCCCGACCTGGAACGGCTCGGATATGTCAGCGGGACCATGAAGGCGGTGTGGGACAACCGGAGGGGCCTGGATGTCCTGGAGTCCCTGCCTTTTGTGCGCACCAACGGCTTCGGCTGCATCGGCCATTCCCTCGGGGGTCACAATGGGTTGTTCACCGCCGCCTGGGATCCGCGGATCCGGGTGGTGGTTTCAAGTTGTGGCTTGGATTCCTTCCGAGATTACTACGACGGCAATCCCGCGGTGTGGATGCCGGGGAAGGGATGGTGTCAGGAACGGTACATGCCCCGCCTCGCACAATACCGGGGCCGGCTCGACGAGATCCCGTTCGATTTTCCGCAGGTGCTGGCGGCCATCGCGCCGCGGCGGGTGCGTCTCTTCGCCCCGCTGGGCGATGGCAACTTCCGGTGGCAGAGCGTGGAGCGGGTGGCAGCCGACGCGAGGGCGCTGGTGACGCGGGCCGGGGGGGTGCCGGATCTCGAGGTGGCACACCCCGCAACAGGGCACCGGTTTGCACCGGAGGCGCGGGAGCAGGCCTATCGGGCGATGGACGAGGTGCTGAAGGCGCCCTGAGGGTGAGATGATTCCCGGCTTTTGAAGGGAGGCCGCAGCGGGTTCACTGCCCGGGAACCGTATGAAGTCCCCGTTGATGCGATTGCTGGTCCAGGCCCTGCTGGGTCTGACGGTCCTGGTGCTGGTGCTGGCCGTGGCCTTGCTGGCACGGGCTGCATGGGTCTTCCGGGACCGGTTCCCCGGCTACGAAGTGTCGGTGCGGCGGCTCACCACCAATGCCGCCCCGCTGCGCGCGGGATTCGGCCGGGTGAACATCACCCCGGAGATCGGGCCGGGAAAGCCGCCGGTCTGGATTGCGGGCTTCGATCAGGGCCGGGCGGCCACCGGGGTTCATGACGATCTGTTTGCCCTGGCCGCCGTGCTCGATGATGGGACGACGCGACTGGGTTTGGTGGCCGTGGACTCGATCGGGATCTTTCATGACGACGTCATCCGGGTGCGGCAGCAGATCCCGGCGTCGCTGGGACTTCACTACGTTGTGGTGTGTGCGACCCACAACCACAGCACTCCGGACCTGATGGGGCTGTGGGGACCGGATGTGTTCCGCAGCGGCGTTAATCCCACCTATCGGGATCGGGTGCTGGCGGGCTGTGTCACCGCCCTGTCGAATGCCGTGGGTGAACTGCAGCCCGCCACGCTCGCCCTGATGGAGCTCCCCGTGGATCCGGCCGGTCTGGTGACGGATACCCGGAAACCGCTGGTGTACGATCCTGATCTCCGCTGGATGCTGTTCCGCAAACCGGGCTCGGGCGAGGTGCTGGGGTCCGTGGTGGGCTGGGCCAATCATCCGGAAACCCCCTGGTCGCGGAACACCGAGATCACGGCCGATTTCTGCGGCGTCATACGCGATGGGCTGGAGCAGGGCATCCGGTATGACGGCAGGGTGAAGATGCCCGGACTGGGCGGGACTCACCTGTTCTTCAATGGCGCGGTGGGTGGGCTGATGACCACCTCTCCCTCGGTAACGGTGAGGGATCCTTTTCTGGAAGAAGACTTCGCGAAGCCATCCCATGAGAAGACCCGGGCGCTGGGGAACCAACTGGTGCGGCGCCTCCTGGATGCGGCGGGAACCAACAGGGAGCCCGGGAGCCTTCAGGTACCCCTGGCCGTGAGCGCCCGAACGCTTCGGGTGCCCCTGGAGAATCCGGGCTTCCTCCTCGCGGGCATGATCGGACTTCTGGATCGAGGGCACAGTCCCTGGATGCAGGTTCGATCCGAGGTGGCGGTGCTGCGCATCGGGGACGCCTCCGTGGCCTGCATCCCGGGCGAGATCTATCCGGAACTGGTCAACGGCGGCGTGGTGCGGGCGCCGGGGGGCGATTTTGACATCGAACCCCTGGAGGTGCCGCCGCTCCGGGACCTTCTGCCCGGCCGGGTGAAGTTTCTCTTCGGCCTCGCGAACGACGAGCTGGGATACATCATTCCAAAATCGGAGTGGGATACCCGGGCGCCGTTCCTCTACGGAGCGGACCGCGCCCCTTACGGCGAGGTCAACTCCGCCGGACCTGAGACCGCGGTTCTTCTGCATGGCGCCGTCCGGGAGCTTGTGGCCGGCGCGACAGCGCCCAGCCGCTGAGCCGATTCCATGGGAGGCGGGAGCGCACGC